>JBMTYE010000007.1:0-16658 GCA_049454255.1 Flavobacteriales bacterium | reverse complement strand
CCGCCTACCCGGCAGAAACCTCCTGGGAACTCCGCGACGGGTCTGGTGCTATCGTCGAATCCGTGGCGGGCGCAGACCTCGCAGCGAATACGGACTACACATGGTGGATCTATGCCGAGGACCTCGGTTGCTACACGTTCGCCCTGTTCGATGCCTACGGAGACGGCATGGCAGGTAGCCTGAGCGTCACGGGACACCCCGCAGAAGGTGCAGCCGGGACATCCATCCTCAGCCATTCTGGCACCGGAACCTTCACGGTGAAACAAAAGTCCTTTTCCGTAACCTCCGTCGTGGGGGTAGAAGAAGCAACCGCGCCCGCCTGGTCCATCGTGCCGAATCCGACCTCTGGCACTGCAGTCGCACAGCTGCCCCTCGGGTGGGAGGCCGCCGAAGTCGCGGTGCTCGATGCTGCTGGCCGGCAGGTGGCTCAACCACGCCCGGTGAATGGCCGGATCGAACTGCAAGCGGCTGAACTGGCCCCGGGCATCTACGTCGTCCGGGCGACGCAGGGCGGGAAGGTGTCCACTGTGCGGTGGAGCGTGCTATGAAGGCGCTGCGCATCACTACTAGCCTCGTCCTCGCCCTGGCCGTCCGGGCCTGCGATGAGCTGGAGGATCCCATCCTCGCCGTGGGCAATACCTACCGGGCGGACCTCTACGGACCTGCTCCAGAATTCAGTGCGGTGGGTTCTACCGTTCAGCGCGTGCTGCTCGAGGACTTCACGGCCCACCAATGCGGCAACTGCCCCGCCGCCGCGGTCATCGCAGAGAACATCGCAGACGGAGCAAACGAACGGGTCAGCGTCATGGCCATCCATGCCGGAAACCTCGCCGTCACCGACGACGACCACTTCGATACGGATTGGACTACAGAGGAGGGGGATGTGTTTTGGAGCCAACTCGCGTTCCAAGCAAACCCGCTCGGGCGGGTGAACCGCGGCGGTGGCCCAGGCAACTTCCTCGCCCCGGCGGAATGGCAATCCGCTGTGGATGCCGCACTGGCGGAGCCTCCAGCCCTGCACCTGGACCTCGTGGCCTCGTGGGTACCGGAAGCGAACCACCTGAACCTCCATGCCTACGGACAGGCCTTCGCGGCCATTCCGGGAGGAGTGCGGCTCGCCATCCTCGTCCTCGAATCGGGCATCGTCGACTACCAACTCGACTACGCAAGCGACCCCGAAGTCATCCCGGACTACACCTTCAACCACGTCCTGCGCGGCTCGGTGACCGGGGCGCTCGGTTTGCCCTTCGGCGCGCTGGGCGATGGGGCAGTGGTCGGAGAACAAGCGGTGGCGTCGTTCACCTACTCCTGGAACCCGGCATGGGAGATCGAAGGAGCAACCCTAGTCGCGGTTGCAATCGACGCCACAGGCCAGGTCCTGAACGTGGCAGAAATCCACCCGGTGGAATGAAGCGCCTCGGCCCGCTGCTCGCGCTGCTGGGAGCCTGGGCGGTTCCGGCAATGGCCCAGTGGGAGTTTGCGGGCGGGCCTACCGTGGGCTGGAGCATGTCCCAAATTCACGGAGACGGCGAGTCCGGTTTCAATAAACTCGGCCTTTCTGCAGGATTCACGTTGGACGTGACTCCACAGTCGGGACGCACCGTGCGCAGTGGACTCCTGTTCACCCAAAAAGGCAGCCGGCGGGTTCCGAACCCGAAGGCGGGCGACTACACGACCTGGCGCTACCGGCTGACGTACCTCGATGTGCCGGTGCTTCGGGTGGTGCGGCGGTCGTCCGGGGTTTGGTTCGCCGGAGGCGTACAAGCCTCCTACCTCCTCCGGGGTGAAGAGGACTTCTATGGCAATGGGTATGAGCCGCTTACCTACCTGAATCTGCGGCCGGTCGACCTCTGCGCCGTCGGGGCCGTGGGCTACGACGCGGAAAGCTCCCGGCTCGAAGTCCGGCTTTCGCAGAGCATCGTGCCCATCGCGCCGCGGCCGCCCAGTCCCGTTCCGCGCTACGACAACTTCATGATGAACCTGTGCATCCAGGTCCTCGGAAGTTGGAACTTCAGCGCTTCCCGTTGATCAATCGGGCCGGCGAGCGGTCCACCCCGTCCACCGCCGCCACCCACGCCTGCCACGGCCCAGAGCGCACTCCGGACACCTGCCGCTCGAGGTCCTCGACCTGGCGCTCCGCGCGACCGTAAGCGACGCGGGCATTTGAGCCCACTCCCCGCTCAGGTCCCACGAGGGAAAGCGCCTGCCACAGCACGTCGTTGAGGCGTTCGGTCACGTGGTCCATGCCTTGGAGGTCCTTCGGAGGAAACAGGGATGCTTCGATGCGATCGATGGCGGCCTTGAGGCTGTCGCCTGCGGTCCGTGCTTCTGCCGTCAAGGTATCGGGCAGGTGGCTCCATTCCGCGCTGACGGCGTCGAACACCGCGCGCATCTGCTGCAGCGAATCCGAGGCTGCCGCCGCCCGTGCGATCGTGTCGAGCACTTTCCGTTCCCATGCGTGGGCAATGGCGGCGGATACGGCGTTGAACGGAAGCCGCGGTTCTGGGCGGACCTCGAAGGCGACCTCGCGGCGGTGGGGTCCGAGTTCGACGACCGCCTGGTAGGTGCCGGGAAGTGCCGTGGGCCCGCCACCCGGCGGTTCCTTCTCAGCACCACGCACTCCCCGCCTCGGCCAGTTGACCCCGTCCGTGTCCAGTCCCCAGCTCAGGTGGGTCAACCCCGCTTCCGGCGTCTCCCGGAACGAGCGGATGGTATCGCCGATTACGGATACGATGTGAATGGACAGCGCATCCTCGCCGCCGTGGCGGTCGAGCGTATCCGGGTGGATCCACAGGGGGAACGAGGCCCCCCGGGCGCGGTTTTCCCCGCGGAACACCGGGTCCGCCTCAAACCGCGCGCCCGGAGGCCGCCGGAAACGCACATCGTACACCGGCCGGATAGGAAACAGCTCGAGCGGGGCCGCAAGCGCCGCCGACTGGGGGCGGGCGAGGGCACGCAACACCGCGAGGTCTTCGACGACATAGACCCCCCGTCCGAAGGTGCCCACCACGAGCTCGCCGTCGCGCCGGTGCACCACCAGGTCGCTGACGGGAACCGCCGGGATCCGGTGCTTCCACGGACGCCACGTCGTACCGCGGTCGAAGCTGAGGTAGAGGCCCTCTTCCGTGCCAAGGAACAGCAGGTTCGGCTCGACCGGGTCCTGCTCGACGCACCAGACGTGGCCGGAAACCCCCGAGGAGCCGTCGACGAGCTGCTTCCACCGCACGCCGCCGTCGGTGGAGGCGAACAGGTAGGGCGACCAATCATTTGATCGGTAGTTGTTTACGACGACGAAAATCTCCTTCGCGGAGTGGGGGCTGATGCGAATTTGGGGGATCCAGGCGTTTGCCGGGAACCGCTTGATGGCGGCGCCGACCTCCTTCCAGGTGGCGCCCCCGTCCCGTGTGACCTGGAGTTTGCCGTCGTCCGTCCCGGCCCAAACTTCACCTGCGGCATGGGGATTCGGGGCGATGCAGAGCACCGTGCAGTGGTTTTCGGCGGCGGTGGCGTCGCGGGTGAGGCCCCCGGACTCGGCTTGGCGCTGCTTCGCCGGGTCGTTCGAGGTCAGGTCGGGGCTGATGCGCTCCCACGATTCCCCGCGGTCCGCGGAGCGGTGGACGAATTGGCTGCCGAAGTACAGCCCATCCGGGTGGAAGGGGTCCGCCGCGATGGCCGCATTCCAGTTGAACCGCAGCGGAATGGAGTCGGTGGCCACCGGCTGGATGGAGGCCGTCGCGCCGGTGGTCAGTTCCACCCGGTGGAGCGACCCGCCCTGGTACATCGCATAGGCCGTCTCCAAATCCCCCGGCGCCGGAAGCACGTCGAACCCATCGCCGAACAGCAGCTCCTGCCAGTCCCCGTTCAGGATGCCCTCCTCGTGCCACACCTCGCTGGGACCGACCCAGGAACCGTTGTCCTGGAGGCCGCCGTAGATGCGGTAGGGGATG
This sequence comes from Flavobacteriales bacterium, assembly GCA_049454255.1. Classification (GTDB taxonomy): domain Bacteria; phylum Bacteroidota; class Bacteroidia; order Flavobacteriales_D; family Sanyastnellaceae; genus CAMCYM01. The sequence goes on along the minus strand of JBMTYE010000007.1, from coordinate 12,711 downwards.
GCGTCGTCGACGGCGATGTGGTAGAATTGGCCGACGGGGAGGTTGTTGATGAACGTCCACGTGTCGCCCCCGTCGCGGCTGATGTTGAGGCCGCCGTCGTTGCCGTCGATCAGGAACGTCGGATCGTCCGGATGGATGTAAAACGCATGGTGGTCCGGATGCACGCCGGAATACGGCAGCAAGGTGGTGAACGTCTTGCCGCCGTCTTCGCTGAGTTCCACCATGCTGTGGAGGTTGAACAGCCGGTCGGGGGTGTGCGGATCGGCGTGGATTTCCGCGTAGTAGAACGGACGACTTCCGATGTTTTTTTCCGTCACCAAACTCCAGCTGGCCCCCCCGTCCTCCGACCGGTACAGCCCGTTCTTCGCGGATTCGACCAGGGCATACACCCGGTCCGGATCGGCTGCGCTCATCGTCAGTCCGATGCGGCCTAACTCGCCCGCCGGCAACCCCTCGTCTTCGCCCAGCCGCTTCCAATTCGTTCCGCCGTCGTGGGTCACGTATAGGCCGCTGCCGTCGCCCCCGCTCCGGAAAAACCACGGCTCGCGCCGGTGCGACCACATCGCACAGAACAGCTTGTCCGGGTTCGACGGATCGGCAATCAGGTCTGCCGCCCCTGTCCGCTCGTCGACATAGAGCACCCGCTTCCACGTCGTACCGCCGTCCGTGGTCCGGTAGACCCCGCGGTCCGGGCTGTCGCCCCAGGCGCTGCCCGTGGCGGCGACCCAAACGCGGTTCGGGTCCGTCGGGTGGATGACGATGCGGTGGATGGTGCGCGTCCCCTCGAGTCCCATGCACGACCACGTGGCGCCGCCGTCGATGGAACGGAAAACGCCGCGGCCGCTGCTGTGCGAATTGCGGGGGTTGCCCTCGCCCGTGCCGACCCAGAGGACGTCGGGGTTCGAGGGGGCGAGGGCGACGGCGCCGATGCTCGCGGTGGGGCCATCGTCGAAGAGGGATTCCCAGGTGGTGCCGGCGGTGGTGCTGCGCCAAAGTCCGCCCGAGGCCGTCCCGACGTAGAGGATGTGGGGCCGGTGCCGTTCGACGGCGATGGCGGTGACGCGTCCGCTCATCGTGCCGGGGCCGAGGTGGCGCACGGTGATGCCGGCGAGGAGGGAGTCGACGGCGTCGACGGCGCTCCGGCTGCAGGTTTGGCCCGCAGCGGGCGCGCCCGCGAGGCAACAGCCCACGGCAAAAAGGACAAACTTGTTCATCGCAAAGGAAGGTTCGTCGTCACATCTACAGGCACTTGGCGCGAAAATCCGAAGGCCTTCGCCGTGACCACGCCCACGGCGCGTACGGGCAGCTCCTCCCCCGTCATGAACGCCAGTAAGCCGTCTTTCAGCACGTTACCCAGTCCGCCCGGCGCGGTCGACACGGACAGGCGCACGGCCGTCTCGCTGCGCGCGGGCAGCACCGTGGATTGCGGTAACCCCATCGTTCCCACCTGCTTGCCGCGGACGCTCAGTGCGACCTCGACTTCCGCGACCGACAGGGGCACGGGGTTCGGGTTGAAGAGCACCAGCTCGACGGTGCCCTGCATGCCGCCGCCCGGCGAGAAGCGCACCTGGTCCCAACCGCGCACCTCGCGGTACTCCGGCGACTCGAGCAGTCCACACCCGGTGGCCAGGACGACCACCAGGCCGAGCAGGAGCGCCCTCATGCCTTCGCCTCCCGGTGCAACCGGGCAAATGCCGTGTGAAACAGCGGAATGGTCTCGATGCCTTTGTAGTAGTTGAACAGGCCGTAGTGCTCGTTCGGGCTGTGGATGGCATCGCTGTCGAGCCCGAATCCCATGAGCACGGTCTTCAGGCCGAGGATGCGCTCGAAGCTCGACACGATGGGGATGGAGCCGCCGCTGCGGTGGGGCACCGGCGGCGTGCCAAACGTCGATTCCATGGCCTCTGCCGCCGCGCGGTAGGCCGCCGAGTCGGTCGGCGTGACGGCCGGCATGCCCCCGTGCATCGCGGTCACCTTCACGCGGACGGAGGGCGGAGCGATGCGGAGGAAATGCTCCGTGAAGCACGCGGTGATGCGGTCCGGGTGTTGGCCGGGGACGAGGCGCATCGAGATCTTCGCGTAGGCCTTCGAGGGAATGACGGTTTTCGCGCCCTCCCCGGTGTACCCGCCCCAAATCCCGTTGACGTCCAGGGTGGGCCGGATGCTCATGCGCTCCGGCACGGTGTAGGCGGGTTCGCCGGTGGTGCCGGCGATGCCGATGCTGTCCCGGAAGCTGGCCTCGTCGAAGGGGGCGCGGGCGAGGTCGGCCCGTTCCGCCGGCGAAAGCTCGACGACGCCGTCGTAGAAGCCGGGCACCGTGATACGGCCCTCGCTGTCTTTCAGCGACGCGACGAGCTCGCAGAGGATGTTGATGGGGTTCGGGGCGGCCCCGCCGTACAGTCCGCTGTGCAGATCGCGGTTCGGGCCGGTGACCTCCACCTCGACGTAGCTCAGGCCGCGCAGGCCCACCGTGATGGACGGGCAGTCGTTCGCGACGATGCCCGTATCGCTGACGAGCACGACGTCCGCGCTGAGCCGCTCGCGGTGGGTTTCGAGGAAGGTCTCGAGGTGTTTGGACCCGATTTCCTCCTCGCCTTCGATCATGAACTTGATGTTGCACGGCACGTTGCCGGAGGCGACCATGGCCTCGAGGGCCTTGATGTGCATGAACATTTGGCCTTTGTCGTCGCACGCCCCGCGGGCAAACACGGCCCCGTCTGGGTGGACGGGCGTCGTACGCACCACCGGCTCGAAGGCGTCCGACTCCCAAAGCTCTAACGGATCCGCCGGCTGCACGTCGTAGTGTCCATACACGAGCACGGTCGGCGCCTGCGGATCGACGAGCCGCTCGCCCACCACCACCGGAAATCCCGCCGTGGGAAGCACCTCCACCCGCTCCGCTCCTGCCTTGCGCAACGCCTCCGCAACGGCTTCGGCACAGCGGTGCACGTCGCCGGCATAGGCCGGATCCGCCGAAACGGACGGAATCCGCAGCAAATCAAACAATTCGCTCAGAAACCGCTCCTTGTTCTCTGCGGCATAGGCCGCCGCACTCTGGACTGTGGCATTCATGGCCTGAAGGTACTGCGGCCTGCACCGCGTCGCCAACCCGTACTTTTGCACCCCATGGCTCCGGACTTTTCGAATACGGCCCGGGCGTTTGCCCACCTCTCGGACGGCGAACTCCGGAAGGCGCTGTTCCTCTTCCGCATCGTCGGCACGCCGCTCGCGGTCCGGGCCGGCAAGGTGCTCCTGCGTTGGGCGCTCTTCCTGCGCCTGCCGGTCGCTTGGGCCCTGCGCCCCACGGTGTTCGCCCACTTCTGCGGGGGCGAAACCATCGCCGGCTCGGAACCCACGGTCGCGCGGCTCGCCCGCGGCGGGGTCCACACCATCCTCGACTACAGCGCCGAGGGCAAGGACGACGAGGCCGACCTCGACGCCGCGCGCGACGAGGTGCTCGCGGTGCTCCGCGCCGTCCGCGGCGACGACCGCCACGCCTTTGCGGTGTTCAAGGTCTCCGGGGTGGCTTCGACCCACCTGCTCGAGGCCGTTTCGCGGGGCCTGGCCGAGGACCCCGGCGATCCGCTCCGCCACCTCGCGACCGGGGAGGAGCGGGCGGCGTGGGAGCGGGTCGAAGGCCGGGTGGCTGACCTGTGCAGCACCGCCGCCGCTTCCCGCATCCGCATCCTCATCGACGCGGAGGAGTCGTGGATTCAGCCGGCCATCGACCTGCTCGCGGAGGGCCGCATGGCCGCCCACAACCGCGACGCCGCCTGGGTCTTCACCACGGTCCAACTCTACCGCCACGACCGCCTCGCCTACCTCGCGGCCCTCGGCGCGCGCGCGGATGCCGCCGGCTTCCACGTGGGCGTGAAGCTCGTCCGCGGCGCATACATGGAAAAGGAGCGCGCCCGCGCCGCCGCCCTCGGCTACCCCGACCCCATCCAACCCGACAAAGCCGCCACCGACCGCGACTTCGACGCCGCCCTGCGCTGGTGCATCGGACACCTGGACCGCACCGCACTCGTGGCTGGCACGCACAACGAGGCCAGCAGCGCCCTGCTCTGCGCGCTCATGGCAGACGCCGGCACGGCGGCGGACGATGCGCGCGTTTGGTTCGCCCAACTGCTGGGCATGAGCGACACCATCAGCTTCAATCTCGCGGCCGACGGCTACCGGGTCGCCAAATACGTTCCCTACGGCCCCCTCCGCGAGACCGTCCCCTACCTCATCCGCCGTGCGGAAGAGAACACCTCCGTCGCCGGCCAAACCTCCCGCGAGCTCGAACTCCTCCGCCTCGAACACCGCCGCCGGCAGTCTGCAGTTTGAGTTTCCGCGGCTGTGCCGCTAGTTTGAGTTGGGAGTTTGTTCCGGACCTCGTCCTCAACCTCGTCCTAACCTCAACCTCAACCTCGTTCTCGTTCTCGTTCTCGTTCTCGTCCTCACCCCCCCCACACCCCCTTCACCGCCCGCCAACCTCCCGAAGTCCGCACCTTGAACGTGTAGACCCCGGCGGGCAGACCGTCGAGGGTGAAGCCGGACAGGGCATCTTCCGGCCGGACCGGAAAGAGCATGCGGCCGGTGGGGTCGAACACCCACACCTCGAGGACGCGCTCGGAAGAGCCGGGGAGGAGCCGCATGGGAGCGGCCGTGGTGGCGGGGTTGGGCGCGATCCGCCAGGTGGCGCCCACGCCGCTGTAGTCGGTGAAGCCTGCCGTAGCGGTGCGCGCGATTTCCACCGGGGACCGGTCGGCCGCCTCGTACATCGACTGGAAGGCGGCGATGTCCGGAGATTCCGAGGCGTAGCTGAACATGGCCTCGACCCAACGGGCCGGGACCGCGACGTAGTGCAGGGCGACTTCGGCCGTGACCGCGCCGCGGTAGGAGCCCACCGGGACGCGGTAGGTCACGCGGTCGGAGCCCGTGCCCTCGTGACCGGCGAGCGAGCGGTTGAAGTTCGGGTCTTCCGCGGCGCCCGGGCCCACCGCCACCGTATCGTAGGCGGCATGCAGCGAGGAGAACCCGCGCGGAGGGAGGCGGTTGTCCTTGAGAACGGTGGAAGCCCGCTCGAGCACCGTCGAGGGCGCGCCAGAGACATCGGCGAAGGCGAACTCGTAGATCATCACCTGGTCGGGCGAGGTAATGAGGTCGTGGTGGGGCTCAACCCCGGGCGCCGGGTCGCGGCCTATCACCTCGTCGTCTGCCCAACCGCCGCTGCGGAACAGCTCATCGCCGTCGGCATCGCGGACCGTGAACTCGAGGAAGGCCAGCCGCGACGGGTAGCCGGAGGGGAACTTGTGGCCGACCTTGTTGATGACCTCGACCTCGAAGGCCACCTCGCCGGTGGCGGCGGGGAGTTGGACGAGGCGCAGCTCCGCCGTTTCCTTGGTGAGGGAGCGGACCGTCCGGGCGATGGTCGTGTCGAACTGGGCGGGCGAGGCGCTGAGGTCGAGGGCCACCGCGTTGTCCCGCATGAGCTTCAGCATGAAGGCATTGCCACCCACGAAATGGTGGCGGCCGAACCGCTGGGGAAACAGCCAATTCGGCTGGGTGGCAGCGATGGCACCGCCGGCGACCAGCGGCATGTGGCAGGTTTGGCACTGCACATTTTCCGCGTTGTAGGCCGAATTTACCCACTCGAGGTAGGTCGCCTGCTCGAAGAAAACCTGGCCCGTCTCCTCGCCGGTGAGGTCCTGCGTGTGGCTGTACAGCGAATGGCAGGAAGTGCATACTTCGCTGGTGCGCATGTGGCTGCCGTAGGCGGGGATGAAGCCTGTTTGGCCGCTCATCAGGCCGTCCCAGGGGTTTTCGAACCCGCCCCAGGCAACGCCCTCCGTGTTGATCGGCAAATCTCCGTTCGAGCGGCCCGCTAACCCCACATTGTCGATCGCGTGGCACCCCGTGCAGCCCACCCCGTCGAGGCCCAGCGGGTCCCCGAGCAAATCCGCCATCGTGTAGTGCGCCGCCGGGTCCGCAAAGAGCGCCTCGTGGTAGCCCTGCGGCGCATGACACGCCGTGCACGTGTGCTCGATTTCATCGCGGTGCGCCGGGTTCACGAGGCCCTCGTGGGCCACCTTCGCCCGCCAAAAGGGGTCCCGCGCGCTGTTCGCCATCAGAGTCGCCTCCCAGTCCCACACCGGACTGACGCTCAGGCCGTTCTCGTCGACCAGGGCGTGGCCGGCCGGGTCCGGAGCGTGGCAGTTCACGCAGTTGCCCGACCCGGTGAACAGCGCCCCCTCCACCGTGCAGAGCTCGCCCATGCGTTGCACCGCCGTTCCAGCGGAGCCGTGCGGCCGTCGGGGGCGCGCCGTCCAGCCCGCCGTGACGGCTGCGGCCGCCAAAAGCAGCACCGTGCCGGTGCGGCGTGACAGGCGGAAGGCCGAAAAGGACGGAAGGCGGAGCGGCATCGGGCGCGGTATCTTTAGGGCCAAAGTTAACCTGCGCGCCGTGACCCGACCTTTCCTTCGTGCCCTTGCCTGCGTCGTCCCGGGACTGCTGTGTGCAGCGGGTGCGGCCGGGCAGTACTGGCCTGTTGATGTACCGCCTTCGACTGCTCCGGCTGCGCTCGTGGGGGAGCGGCTGCTGGCGGCGGAGTGGCCGGTGTCCGTGCGCTCGGCGTCGCACGATCCGGAGGAGACCGCGCTGCTCATCGTGTGCCACACCGGGGAGGTGATTTGGTACGACCCCGCAGACGGGGGCGTCCGCCCCACCCCGTTCATGCACCTCGGCGCCGGCGGCCTCGACCTGGTGGATTACGGCATCATGAGCGAGCAGGGCCTGAACGACCTCGTGCTCGATCCGGAGTTCGCCACGAACGGCCTCGTGTACGCGATTTACAACGGGTTCCGCCCGGACGGCACCGGCAACCGGATCCACCAGCGGCTGATTTGCTTCGGCACGAACGCCGAGCGCACGGCGGTCGATCCCACCGTTTGGCACGAGCTGCTGGTGTGGGAGGAGGACGAACGCGGCCACAACGGCGGGCAGCTCCACTTCGGCCCTGACGGCCTGCTCTACATCAGCGTGGGAGACGGCGGGGGCACGGGCACGGGGGCGACTGGCGGAGGCAGCGGCGGCGACGACCACGGCCCCATCGGCAACGGCCAAAACCTCTCCACCCTCCTCGGCAAACTCCTCCGCATCCGCACCCACGGCCTGGCGGACTACAGCATCCCGGAGGACAACCCGTTCGTGGGCGTGCCGGACGTCCGCCCAGAGATTTGGGCGTACGGATTCCGCAACCCCTGGCGCTGGAGCTTCGACCGGCTGACGGGCGACCTGTTCATCGGCGACGTGGGCGAGGTGGACTGGGAAGAGGTGAGCTTCGAGCCCGCGGGGTCAGGCGGCGGGCGCAACTACGGGTGGCGCCGGATGGAGGGCCCCATGTGCTACGAGCCCGTCGAAGACTGCAATCCGGACAGCACCCTCGTCCTGCCCATCTTCGCCTTTCCGCACGCAAACGGCTGGTGCAGTGTCATCGGCGGCTACCGCTACCGGGGCGCGGACATCCCCACGCTGTACGGGTCGTACCTGCTGACCGACGCGTGCGGGTTTTACGACGTGAAGTTTTGGGCGCTGACCGAGGGGGCGGACGGCACGTGGGGCCACGCGCCCATCGACCTCCAGGTGCCGGGCGGCTTCCCGCAGTGGGACGAGCCGCGCTACGCCTTCGGGGAGGACAACCGGGGTGAGCTGTACCTGTGCACGCGCGCCTTCGTGTACCGCATTGCGTATGATCCTGCCGATGTGCCCGGCGAGCCCACACCCCACCTCCTCTTCACCCCGAACCCGGTCGCCACGGGCAGCGATGTGGTCCTCGATATCGGCCAAACCGTGGCCCTCGAACGCCTGCGCATCCTCGATGCCACAGGCCGCACGGTCCACGACGCCTCCCTGCTTACCGCCGCAGCTCCCTACACCTGGAACACTGCCGGCCTCGCCCCCGGCACCTACGTGGTCCAGGCTTGGACGATCGACGGGACGCTGCGCTGGGGACGGCTGGCGGTCGTCCGCCTCTGACGCTCAGCAGCCGCAGTTCGCCGGCACGGGCTCCACGGCATGCACCACGGCGGCCGTGTCGGTGAGCACGAACTCCAGCGCCGCAATCGTCTCTTCCGCGCGAAACACATACCGCCGCGGCACCTCCCGCGGCCCGCTCGCCCCGAGGTCCACCTCCGCCCGAGTCAGCCAACCGTCGAGCCCGCCATCGCCCCCTGCACACTCCAGCAGACACGTCACGCGCGTGTCCGGAGCGAGCCCGGCCGTCCGGATGTCCGCACGGATGCGGTTCGCCGGCAGCCAATCGCCGCACCCCCGCCCGCTGAAGAAATACACGCTCAGCAAAATGCCGATTCCGATGCCCAAACCATAGCGGGCCAGCCGTTGACGAAAGTTCACAGCACGAAGGTAACGTACCTTTGAGGCCATGCTTTCCGTGCGCGACCTCACCTTCCGGTACGGCCCGGACGCGCCCGTGATGCGCTTCCCCGAATTCGATTGTCCGCCGGGCGACCGGCTGCTCATCCTCGGGGCATCCGGCTCGGGCAAAACGACACTTCTGCACCTCATGAGCGGCCTGCTGCGCCCCAGCTCCGGGCACATCGAGGTGGCCGGCTCGTCGCTCAGCAGTCTTTCCGGCAAGGCCCTCGACCGCTTCCGCGGTCGCCAAATCGGCATCGTCTTCCAGCGTCCCCACTTCGTCGCAAGCCTGACCGTCCTCGAGAACCTGCTCCTCCCTGCCTTCCTCGCCGGCACCCGCCCGGACCGCGCCCGCGCCCTGAGCTTGCTCACCGACCTCGGCGTCGGCGCCCACGCCGCGCGCCGCCCCCGCGAGCTGAGCATCGGCGAGCAGCAGCGGGTCGGCATCGCCCGTGCCCTCGTCCACCGGCCGGCGGTCGTGTTCGCCGACGAACCCACGAGCGCCCTCGACGACCGCAGCACCGAGGCCGTCGTCGCCCTCCTCGAGCGCGCCGCCGCAGAAGCCGGGGCGACCCTGGTCATCGTCACGCACGATGCCCGCCTCACCTCGCGGTACCCCCGCCGGATCGACCTCACCCCCGCACCCGAACCGCTGCCATGAACTGGATGCTCATCGCTTGGCGCAACCTCGGCGCGCAGAAGCTCTCGACTGCCTTGAGCCTGGTGCTGCTGGCCTTCGGGGTGGGGATGGTCAGTGTGCTCATGCTCGCCGAGCGTCAGCTCACCTCCACCTTTGAGCGCAACATCCGCGACATCGACCTCGTGCTGGGCGCGAAGGGCAGTCCGTTGCAGCTCATCCTCGCGAACGTCTACCACGTCGACGCGCCCACCGGCAACATCCGCCTCGCCGACGCCCAACGCGTCATGCGCCACCCCTACATCGCCTCGGCCATCCCGCTGGCCTACGGCGACAACCACGAAGGCTACCGCATCATCGGCACCACGGCCGCCTACCCCGAGCACTACGGCATGGAGCTCGCCGCCGGGCGAACCTGGAACGCCCCGTTCGAGGTGGTGCTCGGCGCTGACGTCGCCGCCGCAACCGGGCTCGGGATCGGCGACACCTTCTTCAGCGCGCACGGGCTGCAAGACGCCACCGACGTGCACACAGACAAGACCTTCACAGTCGTCGGTATCTATGCAAAGAACCGCACGGTCGTGGACCTGCTCATCGTCTGCTCGATGCAAACGGTGTGGGACGTCCACGGCACCGAAGCGGATGCCCCGCGGGAAATCACGGCGGTGCTGCTGAAGAAACGCAATCCGCTGGCGGTGCTCACTCTGCCGAATGTCATCAAGGACACGAACATGCAGGTGGCCTTGCCCGCCATCGAAGTCAACCGGCTGACCGCGAACTTCGGACTGGGAATGAATGCGTTGCGGGCACTGGCGGGCCTAATCGTCGCCATCAGCTTCGCCAGCATCTTCATCTCGGTGTACGACAGCCTGCTGGCGCGTCGGTACGAACTCGCGGTTATGCGGACCTTGGGGGCATCGCCGCTGGGCGTCTACGGCTCGCTGCTGCTCGAGGGCGGACTGCTCAGCGCAGGAGGGGCCTTGCTCGGCCTCGGGGTGGGGCGGCTCGGCATGGCAGCCCTGGCCACCTTCGTCGCGGACAAGTTCCACTACGACCTGGGCACGTGGGCCATCCTTCCGGGCGAAGGGGTGCTGGTGGCGGGAGCAATCGCCGTGGGCCTGATTGCCGCGGCCATTCCGGGGATTTCCGTGTTCCGGATGGACATTTCGAAGACCTTGTCTGAGGGCTGAGGCCCGGTGTTATCTTCGATGCCATGATGCGAACGACCCGGCGCCGGTGGGTTTGGCCCGCCGCAGCGATGGCCTTAGTGGCCTTCAGCGCGTTGAATATCAGTTCGATGTGCCATCCTTCGGAGGAAGGCAAGGCGGCAGAAGCCTCCGTCCGACGTGCGGCAGAAGAGCGTCCGGAAGCGGAGCCCCTCGCCGATGCAAACGGCGCAGGTGCCCTGTACGAGGGCGAAGAGGCGCCTTCCGGCCACGCTGCTCCGCCGAGCATGACGGCTGAGGAGCTCGCCGCCGCGCGTGCAGCCGCCCCACCGCCCGTGCAAGGCGGCAACTTCAAGGAACTCACGTGGAAGCTACTCGAGGACGTGACGTTCAAGGACGTCTACCTCGAAAGCCTCGAGTCGTACTACTGGAAGCCCACCTTCGGGCCGACGGTGAAGGCCGCCGCGGGCAAGCCGTACTTCATCACGGGCTACGTGATTCCGGTCGACATCGACGAGAACTTCTATGTGCTGAGCCGCTATCCGTTTGCGAACTGCTTCTTTTGCGGCGGGGCGGGCCCGGAGTCGGTCGTGGACTTGCGGTTCAAAGGGAACAAGCCCGCCCGGCCGTACCAAACCGACGAGCGGCTCACCTTCGCCGGGACGCTCCGGCTGAACGCCGACGACATCTACCAAATGAACTACATCCTCGACGGAGCCGTCGAGTACCGGAGGCCCTGAGTACCGCTCTCGCCGCGGTCGCGCCGGAGGTTGCGTTCGTGGCCGACCTGCTGGCGGATGGCCCGCTGCTCATCTTCCGGGAGGTGGATGACGTGCTGGCATTCCGGACTGCAGGTGCCCTCGTGGGCCGCTGCGCAGGCCGCGCACTGGATGAAGAGCAGGTTACAGGCGAGGTTCACGCAGTTTACATGCGTGTCTGCCGGGGCGCCGCACTGGTGGCACTGGGCGACGATATCGTCCGTGATGCGCTCGCTGAGCCGCTCGTCGAACACGAAGTTCTTGCCGACGAAGCGGTTCTCGAGGCCGTGTTGCTGGATTTGGCGGGCATACGAGATGATGCCGCCGTCGAGCTGGTGTACGTTGCTGAATCCCTTGTGCTTCAGCCAGGCTGAGGCTTTTTCGCACCGGATGCCGCCCGTACAGTACATGACGATGGGGCGGTCTTCCTTGCCCTCGAGCATGCGTTCCACCAGCGCGATTTCTTCGCGGAACGTGTTGACTTCCGGGGTGATCGCCCCCTTGAAGTAGCCGACCTCGCTCTCGTACCGGTTGCGCATGTCGATCAGGATGGTCTCCGGCTGCTCCGTGAGCGCATTGAAGGCCTCCGCCGTCAGGTGGATGCCCGTATCCGACGCGTCGAAGGACGCGTCGTCCAAACCGTCCGCGACAATCTTATCCCGCACCTTGATCGCCAGCCGAAAAAAGCTCTTGCCGTCGTCGACCGCCACGTTCAGCCGCAGTCCCGCGAACCCGGGCAGGGCATAGAGCTGGTCCCGGAAGGCCTCGAAGTGGGCGGTCGGGACGGAGATTTGGGCATTTATGCCTTCCCTCGCCACATACGTCCGGCCCAGCACGCCGAGCACCCTCCACGCCGCAAACAGCGCATCGCGAAACGCCTCCGGGTCCTCCACCCGGAAATAGCGGTAGAACGAAACGGTCGTCCGCGGAGTCGGATCCGACTGCAACCGGGCCTTCAACCGCCGCCGGTCCTCGTGGTTCCTCAGGCTGTGGTCCATTACCGAAAGGTACATTAACGTCGATTAACGGAACGGATGCACGTCTTAGCCGCCCGACTGCGTTACTTCGGAACCATGAAAGCAAGCGGCATGTTAGATTTCAGCAAGCGGGTCCTCGCGAAAGTGAGCTTCGACCGGCATCTCTTTTCGAAAGAATTGCGCAAATGTCTCGCCTACCTGAACCGGGAGGAGCTCCGGTCGCTGCGGGACTGGTGCCTCGGCCGGTACGGGTCACGGTACGGCGATGTCATCGACGAGGCCTTCGCCGGGCTCGCGCTGGCCTGAGGACGGCAGGGGGGGCAGGCCGAAGATGGCGCGGAGGTTGCGCCGGAGGCCGGCGTAGCCCGTCCGTTTGACGGCGCTGTGCCGGAAGAGCTCGCGGTAGGCCTCCTCGGTGAGGTCGCGCCAGGCAGCCGCGTCGAGGGCGAATAGGGCGGGATGGGGATCGAACGCGGGCTCGGTGTGGGGCTGGGCGTGCCGGTTCCACGGGCAGACTTCTTGGCAGATGTCGCATCCGAAGGCCCAACCCGTCAGCTGCGAGGCGATGGGCTCGGGGATGGGGCCGCGCAGTTCGATGGTGAACGTGCTGATGCAGCGCGACGCATCGACCACGGCCGGCCGGACGATGGCGCCAGTGGGACAGGCGTCGAGGCAGCGGCGGCAGGTGCCGCAGTGTTCCGTGGCGGGCGGGTCAGGGGCGAGGTCGATGTCGAGCAGGAGCTCGGCGATGAAGT
>JBMTYE010000006.1:0-16762 GCA_049454255.1 Flavobacteriales bacterium | reverse complement strand
GGGATGCCGGGGTGTATTCGGTGGCCGTCGCGGTGCAGGGATGCACGTCGGCGGCGACGGAGTTCGCCGTGGAGGTGGTGGAACCGGTGCAGGCGTCGGTGGGGGGAGCGGGGGAGCTCGAGGTCTGTGCCGGCGAGCCGTTTGTGTTCGCGGCCGAGCCGGAGCCGGGCGCGCAGTGGGCGTGGCAGGGACCGACGGGGTCAACCGCGACCGGGGCCCTATGGACAGACGGGGCGGCGGCGGCGGCGGATGCGGGGTGGTACGTGCTCGGAGGGGTGGTCGACGGTTGTCCCATGGACGAGGACAGCGTGTTGCTGGTCGTGGTGCCGATTCCAGCTCCACCGGGGATTGTGGGAGGCGGGACGTACTGTGAAGGGTCGGATGTTGCCTTTATGGCCTCAGGGGCGGGCATAGTGGCGTGGACGACTCCGGCGAGTGGCGCGGCTACCGGGCCAGAACTCGAGCTGGACAACCTCACGCCGGAGGATGCGGGGACCTACACGGCGACCCTGACCGTGGACGGGTGCACGTCGCCGCCCGCGTCGGCCACGGTGCAGGTGGTGCCGTTGCCGGCGGCGGTGGCGGATTGGGGGCCCACGGCGGTGGTGCTCTGTCCGGACGAGGTTGCCGAGCTTGTGGTGCCGTTTTACGATGCGGCCTATGCGGCGGAGTGGACGTACACGGCGCCAGGTGCCGGGTCGCAGGCGGCGGGAACAGGGCCAGCGCTGACGAGCTTCGGGGACGGGGTGTATTTCGTCGAGTTGGCCACCGGGGCGCCGTGCTTCCTCACCGCCGCGGGGTCGTTCGAGGTGGTGACCGATATCTGCGAGTTGCTCATCCCGAACGTGATCACCCCGAACGGCGACGCGTTCAATGGACGGTTCCACGTCCCCGGATTGCACCGGCTGCCGGGCACGCGCTGTACCGTATTCAACCGCTGGGGGACCGCCGTTTATGTGCACGAGGACTTCGGGAATTCCGAGGGCTGGGCGCCGGACCTGGAGTCGGCGGCAGAGGGCACGTATTTCTATGAGTTGCTGCTGCCCGCGACCGGCGGAACGGTAGGGGTGGCGGATGCGAGTGGCCTCAGCGATGTGGAGCTGGACCGGCCGGCGCGGCTGACCGGAATCCTGACGGTGCTGCGTTGAGCGTTCTGCGCCGGGCTATCTTTGCACTCCCGCACGTGCTGCGCTGCCACCCGACATGAAAGACACCGCCGTTTCCGACCTCATTGCCGCCGAGCTCCGGCGCCAAACCGAGGGCATCGAGCTCATCGCCAGCGAGAACTACGTCAGCAACCAGGTGCTCGAAGCCCAGGGCAGCATCCTGACGAACAAGTACGCAGAGGGTCTGCCGGGCCGTCGCTACTACGGCGGGTGCGAGGTGGTGGATGCCGTCGAGCAGTTGGCCATCGACCGGTTGCGGGAACTCTTCGGCGCGGCCTGGGCGAACGTCCAACCGCACTCAGGGGCCTCGGCAAACGCCGCCGTCATGCTGGCGTGCCTGAAGCCGGGGGATGCGATCCTCGGGTTTGATTTGGCCCACGGCGGACACCTCACCCACGGTTCTCCGGTCAACTACTCCGGCAAGCTCTACGCCGCTCATTTCTATGGCGTCGAACCGGATACGGGCCGCATCGACATGGACAAGGTCGAGGCAAAGGCGCATGCCGTCCGGCCGCGCCTCCTCATCTGCGGCGCTTCGGCCTACAGCCGCGACTGGGACTACGCGCGGTTCCGCGCCATCGCCGACGCGGTCGGTGCGCTGCTCCTCGCGGACATCGCCCACCCGGCCGGCCTCATCGCCGCCCGTCTGCTGAACGACCCGGTGCCCTACTGCCACATCGTCACGAGCACCACGCACAAAACCCTGCGCGGCCCACGTGGGGGAATCATCCTCATGGGCCAGGATTTCCCGAATCCGTGGGGACTGACCGGCCCGAAAGGCGACGTCCGACCCATGTCCGCGCTGCTCGACAGCGCCGTATTTCCCGGCATGCAGGGCGGGCCGCTCGAGCACGTCATCGCCGCGAAGGCCGTCGCGTTCGGCGAAGCGTTGCAGCCGGATTTCCGGGCCTACATGGAACGGGTCCGTGCGAACGCGGCGGTGCTGGCGGAGGAGCTCGTGGGTCGTGGGTACGATTTGGTCAGCGGCGGAACGGACAACCACCTGATGCTCATTGACTTGCGGAGCAAGGGGGTGACCGGGAAAGCTGCAGAAGCCGCACTCGGCGCCGCGCACATCACCGTGAACAAGAACATGGTGCCATTCGATACGCAGTCTCCGTTTGTGACCAGCGGCATCCGGGTCGGCACGCCAGCCGTCACTACGCGCGGTCTAGGCACGGCGGACATGGCCCAACTCGCCGAATGGATCGACGGTGCCATCGCTCATGCAGCAGACCCGGCCGCACTCGCCCGCATCGGCGACGACGTGCGCCGTCGGATGGAAGGACTCCCGCTCTTTGCGGCCTGATGCAGCCTGACACAACCTGTTGCGCGGTCAGGCGTCGACGGCCCGGTCGACCGTAAGCACACCCGGCACGGACCGGAGCTTCTCCTGCAGCTCAGCCAAATGCACGGTGTCGTGCACCAGCACCACCGCCCGGCCGAAGAACGTCCCGTCCTTCGACTCGAAGCTGATGGCCCGCATGTTCACCCGCATGTCCTCAGAGATGACGTGGGTGATGGCGGACACGAGGCCCACGTCGTCGAATCCCGTGAACGCCAGGGTGACTTCGAATTGGGTGGCCGCCTTCGAGGCCCACTGGGCTTTCATGACCCGGTAGGCGTACTTCGACATCATATTCGTCGCGTTCGGACAGCTCCGCCGGTGGATCTTGATGCCGCCGGTTACCGTCACGAATCCGAACACCTCGTCGCCGGGGATGGGGTTGCAGCATGTGGCCAGGCTGTAGTCGAGCTGCTGGAGGCCCTCGCCGATAAGCAGCGTGTCGCCCTTGCCCGGCATTGCGGCGGGCGCAGGCGCCGGTTCGGGTGCAGGGGGCGGCGCTTCTATCCGCTCCCATTCGATGCGGCCCTTGTCCGCCCGGAACGGAGGCAGACGCTCGAGGTCGATGCGGTCGGTGGCGATGCGGTAGTAGAGCTCGTGCGGACTGTCTTGTTTGAGCCGTTTTGTAAGCTGCTCTATGTTTGCGGCGATGAAGTCGATGCCCTCACGGCGCATCCATTTCCGCAGCCGCTCCTTGCCTTCTTCGGCGGTGCTGCGTTCCGATTCGCGCAGGGCGTGGCGGATTTTGGAGCGGGCGCTCGCTGTGACCACGTAGCCCAGCCAGTCCTCCTTCGGACTTTGTTTCCGCGAAGTGATGACCTCGACTTGGTCCCCGCTCGCCAGCACATGCGACAGCGGCACCAGCCGGTGGTTCACCTTTGCCCCGATGCACCGCATCCCGACGTGGGTATGCACCCGAAACGCGAAGTCCAGCGTCGTCGCCCCTTTCGGCAGGGTGAACAGGTCCCCGTGCGGCGTGAAGACGTAGATCTCGTCGCTGTACAGGTTGAGCTTGAACTCGTCGATGAACTGCAGGGCATCCTCTTCACCGCTTTCCAGGATTTCCCGGATGGAGTTGAGCCAGTTATCCAGCCGCTTCTCTGCGGTAGGCGCTGCGGCGTCTGGAACCGGGGCGCCGTTCTTGTAACGCCAGTGTGCAGCGAGGCCCTTCTCCGCCACCTCATCCATGCGCCGCGACCGGATTTGGACCTCGACCCACTTGCCCGTCGGCGACATGACCGTGGTGTGCAGCGATTCGTAGCCGTTCGCCTTCGGTAGGCTGATCCAGTCGCGCAGCCGGTCCGGGCTGGGCTGGTAGTAGTCCGTGACGATGCTGTAGGTGCGCCACGCGTCCGCCTTTTCGCGCTCGTACGGCGTATCGAGGATGATGCGGATGGCAAAGACATCGTAGACCTCTTCGAAGGTGACGCGCTGCTTCTGCATTTTCTGCCAAATGCTGAAGATGCTCTTCGTACGGCTTCGCATCTCGTACTTCATCCCGGCCACATCGAGCGCCCGCCGGATGGGCAGGGTGAAGGCGTTGATGAAGCGGGTCCGGACAGACTGGGTTTTGCGCAGTTTCGCCTCGATGTCGTGGTAGGCCTCGGGCTCCTTGTACTTCAGCGCCAAATCCTCCAGCTCCGTCTTGATTCCGTACAAACCCAGCCGATGCGCCAGCGGCGCGTACATGAACAAGGTCTCCGAGGCAATCTTTTGCTGCTTATCCGGCCGCATGTGCTCGAGCGTGCGCATGTTGTCGAGCCGGTCGGCAATCTTGATGAGGATGACCCGCACGTCGTTGCTCAGCGTGAGCAGCATCTTCCGGAAGTTCTCCGCCTGTGCACTCGTCCCGGGCTCGAACACCCCGCTCATCTTCGTGAGGCCATCGACGATGTTGCGTTCGCGGTCCCCGAACAGGTTGCCCACGTCGTCGAGCGTCATGTACGTGTCCTCGACCGTGTCGTGCAGCAGGGCGCACACGATGCTCGTCGTGTCGAGGCCCATTTCCTCTGCCACGATGCGCGCGACCCCGATGGGATGGTAGATGTAGGGTTCACCGCTTTTGCGGCGCATGTCTTTGTGCGCTTCCAGCGCCAAATCAAACGCCTTCCGAATCGCCCGCCGGTCCGCCGTCGACCGGCTGTGCACCGCTGCCCGCAGCAGGCCTCGGTACCTCCGCAGGATTTCTTTCTTCTCGAGTTCGAGGTCGATGGCTGCAGCCTCCATGCCTCAAATATCGGAACCCTTGCACGCCCGCGCTGCTTGGATGCGTTCTGCAGCATACCGACTCCACTTCACTGCCCCCGACGGTGCGAGGTGGGCCGGATCGAAGCAGTCGTCCGCGGTCAAGGTGTCACCGGCGGCCGGCCAACCCATGGACTCGGTGACGTGGCATGGCCCGAAGGCCTTTCGGGCAGCGAAATAGATGCAGCCGTTCGTGTCCCAGAGCTTTTGGAAGTGGAAGATGAGGTGGATGTCTTTTGCCGCTGCCGCATCGAGCAGCAACTGCATGCGGGCGATGGCCTCGTCCGTTCTCCGGTCGCAGGTCCACCCGGTCGTCGGATCTTCGGCGGTTTCACGGTACCGAAAGTCCGCCGAGGTGGCTCGGATAAGCGCAAGGACACTGTCCGGTTGATTCAGCAATTTCGCGCGCTCTGCTAAAATCCACGGCCCGGGGTTCTCCGCCTCCGTTAGCTGAGCATATCCACGCTCCGCAAGCTCTTTCCCAGGCACGGCGGCCGCGATGGCATCTTTGTGACGAGCAAAATCGAGGACATGCGTCATCCAGGTCTCCACGGCGGTTCGGCCATCATCGATAGACCGGGCATGCAAGACTCGACGGACCATTTCTGAGAAAGAAATAGGAAATGCGGCGCGCAAGGTGCCGGTATTCTCCTGTGCAGGTGCACTCGAAGGCAGCACATCGACCACGACGGTGGTGACGCTCCCCGGGGCTACCCCAGCGATGAACTCCTCTGCAACAAGGAGAGCTTCTGGTGGGAAGGAGGCGCTGAGACCGCCGTTGTACCACATCAGGCCTGTGATGCTGTCGAACACGGCGGGGACCATGTGGTGGCGCACCACGCTCGATCCGAGCACGACGGCATTCGGACGGTCGGGATGCGTCGCGAAGCCGTGAAATTTTGCCGCTGCCTCCGGTAGCGCGGCGTCCAACGTGTGAATGCGCAGCATCGGCAGCAGCAATGCGGAAGCTAACAAGGCTACGCCCGCAAACAGAGCGAGTCTGCCGAGCCAGTGCAAGTAGGGGGAGATCGGGGTGCGCATTTCAGAATGTTAACATCCAGAACCGGGGCGATGGGCTAAAACCTGAACTTCTGCAAGGTTTACAGCTGAAAATGTCCGCAGCTCTTCCACACCGATATGCCATGCATCGAAGCGTACTCCATTCGCGGCATGGAGGTTTCATCCCTGCGCACGGCATGCCCACGAAGTTACGCGCGGCAACAGCAAACTACCGGATAACAGTCGCTTCCCGGTCCGGCCCGACGGACACGATGCCCACCGGAATGCCGGTCTCGCGCTCCACCATCGCGATGTAGTCCGCGAACGCCTCCGGAAACTCCGGCTCGCTCCGCACCCCGGTCAAATCGCAGTTCCAGCCGCGGTGCGGCCGGTACACCGCCTCCACCTCATCCGCCTCGATGCCATACGGCAAATCCGCCGTCAATGTCCCGTCCGGAAGGCGGTACACATGGCACACGGGAACTTCCGCCGCATCCGCCAACACGTCCGCCTTCATCATGGCCAGCCGGGTCACCCCGTTCACCCGGCAGGCATACCGCAACTGCACAAGATCCAGCCACCCACACCGCCGCGGCCGCCCCGTCGTCGCCCCGAACTCCCCACCGGCCTGCCGGAGCGCCTCGCCCGCCTCGCCATGCAGCTCTGTCGGAAACGGCCCCGACCCCACCCGGGTGCAGTAGGCCTTAAAGATTCCGATGACCTCGCCGATGCGGTTCGGTGCGATGCCCAGGCCCGTGCATGCGCCGGCGGCAATCGTATTCGACGAAGTCACAAAGGGATAGGTCCCGAAGTCGATGTCGAGCATGGTGCCTTGCGCGCCCTCCGCGAGGATGCGCTTTCCACGGTCGAGGGCGTCGTTCAGGAAATGCTCGGCATCGATGAGGTTCAAGCGGGCCAGTTCACGCACGGCAGCAAACCACTCCTCCTCGGCAGACGCCAAATCAAATCCCGCACCCTCGAACCCGTCGAGGAGCCCGAGATGCTTCGCCTTGAGCGCAGCATACCGCTCTTCGAACCTCCCGGAAGTCAGGTCACCCACGCGCAATCCGTTGCGGCCCGTTTTGTCCATGTAGGTGGGGCCGATGCCCTTCAGCGTCGACCCGATTTTCGCGCTTCCTTTCGCGAGTTCGCTCGCGGCGTCGAGCATGCGGTGGGTGGGCAGAATGAGGTGTGCCCGCCGCGAGAGGTAGAGGTTCGGCCGCGGATCGATGCCTCGGGCAAGCAACCGGTCCACCTCGCCCTTGAAAATCACCGGGTCGATGACCACGCCGTTGCCCACCACGTTCGTCGCTTCCGGGCGGAAGACACCGCTCGGGATGGTGTGCAGGACGTGTTTAACGCCATCAAAAATCAGCGTATGGCCGGCGTTCGGTCCGCCTTGAAACCGGGCGATGACATCGTACTCGGGAGTGAGCACATCGACCACCTTGCCTTTGCCTTCGTCGCCCCACTGCAGGCCGAGGAGAACGTCCACCTTCATGGGCGCAAGGTAGGGCGACCGGAGGTGCTTTCCCCGTTTTCTGCCGTCTTCCGCCGCGCAAATACATGCAGCGAATGGTGCAGCACCTCGATGCCGAAGAGCTCCTCAAGGGTCGACGTAATCTGCTGAATGCGTGGGTCGCAAAACTCCAGAACCTCGCCGGTATCCGCCAGGATGACGTGGTCGTGTTGCCGGATGCGGTAGCACTTTTCGAACTGCGCGGTTTTGTCGCCAAACTGGTGCCGACGCACCAGCCCGCAGTCAATCAGCAACTCCATGGTGTTGTACAGCGTCGCCCGGCTGACCCGGTAGTTGCGGCCCTTCATGTGGACATACAACGCCTCCATATCGAAATGCCCCTCGAAGGCATACACCTCGGCGAGGATGGCAAACCGTTCAGGCGTTTTGCGGTGGCCTTGTTCTTCGAGGTAGCGTTCAAACAGTTCGCGGACCTGGTCCTGTCCTGCGCTGGTTTCCATGGCTGCAAGGTACACCCGCCCTTCAGCGCATCAGCACCACTGTCCCGGTGAATTCCAGCCGGTCAGGTCCATACGCGGACGGCACGATGGCCCGCCACAGGTAGATTCCGTCGGGCGCGAAATACTCCCCTCCTTTCACGTTGCCGTTCCAAAATCCTCCCGGATCCTCTGTCTCGAATACGGTCGTTCCCCATCGGTCGACCACCGTGAAGCGGTAACCGACTGTTTGGCCCCCCACAAGCACCGGTGCCAGCACCTCGTTGACCCCATCTCCATCCGGGGTGAATGCCGTGGGCACGAAGAAGGACACCTCGCCTTCGATCACCAGCACAGCACAGGCTGTGGACGGGCACCCGAGATCTGAGATGCATTCGAGACAAATCAGATGCTCGCCGGTCACCATTTCCTCAAACTGAAACTCCGGACTCCACGCCTCGCTTTCCCCGACCTGTCCGATGGTCCACGCGCATTCCGTCGCGCCGGTCGTCGTGTTCACGAAACTGACCTCGGGATCGAGTGCATCGACGGGAATCGGGGTCCAGTAGAAGTCGACGGCAGGCGAGGGCGCCGCGATCACGGTGGTGGTGATGACCGAATCGCACCCGGTCAGGGTGGAGGTCAGCACACTCGTGTAGGTGCCTGAGGTAGAAACCGGCAGGCCGTTCGGCAGCACATGGACGTCTCCCGCGCACAGCACCACGGATTCGGACTGCGCAAAAGACTGCAGTACAGACACTTCGGTCGTCGTTGTCACCGGGCAGCCCGTCGTCGGTGACGGGACCGTGGTGACATAGGTTCCTGCTGCAGTGATGGGCGTGCCATCCGGAAGGGCATGGAACTCGCCCGGACACAGGGCCACCGAGGTATCGAAAAAGAGGGAGGGATGCACGGTCAGCTGCACGGTCACCGTACTGTCGCAGCCGTTCGTGGCAGGGAAGGTGCGGACCACCTCGCCGCTCGCCGTATAGACTTCCCCCGCCCAAACCCACTGGTCGCACGCCTCGACAGCGACCTCCACCGCGAGGGGCTCCGGCACCGTAAGCTCCAGCACCCGGACGCTGTCGCATCCGAAGGCCGTCGTAAACACTGCGGTATAGGTGCCGCTCGCAGCATAGGTAGAGCCTTCAAAGAGGTAGGGCGTTTCTGGACAGGTCCACGCCTCGAAGGTCAGGGTCGGCGACGGGTGGACCGTGACAGAAAGCGCCACCGTCGAATCGCACCCCGCGGCCGTGGAAAGTGCGGCCGTGTAGGTCCCCGAGGTCGACACCACCGCCCCATCGAACGTCAGCGTTTCTCCGTCGCAGAGAACGACCTCGAGGGCCGTCGACGCGACAGGGTGTACGACCACCACCACCGTATCGCTGGAGATGGGACACGCTCCGGTCCAACCGGAGACGACGTAACTCCCCGCATCCGCAGCCGAGGCACTGCCCAGAGCGAGGCTCAGGCCGTTCCCCGTGAATCCGCCCGGGCCGGTCCAGTTGTAGAGACCGTTCTCCACCGGAGCTACGGCGATGGTGAGGGGGTCGCCCGCACAGACCTCGATGTCGTCGGCAGCCGCTTGGTAGGACCGTTCGCCGTAGTCGCTGAAGTAGCCGTAGCGGCATCCCGTAGATGCACCGCCGTTGATGATGCCGAGGTGGAAGAAGTCCTCGGTATTCGTGATGCGGGAGGCGTCGAGCTGGGGCACAAAGCCGGTGCCGGTGATTTGGGCGTACATCCACGCGCCACCGGAGCCCGGGACGGGAGCAAAGGCGGAGGCGGGGATGGAGCCGGCCATCCCGTTGAACAGAAAGGCGTCTTCCGCTCCGGTCGGAACGAGCAAGTTGATGCCGAGGAACTCGCCGGTCGACCGCACGAACACGACCGATTCTGAGCCCGTGCATTCCGTACTCGGAAGTAGCGCCCCGCCCACCTCGCACCCGAAGCCCGTCAGGTGCCAAACGTACACGTCGGCCGTCGCTTCGATCAGCGCCGCCGGAGCTGCGAGGATGTGCATATACACCTGTCCTGCGGCCAGTGTGGCGACGGGGACCCCGCCGATGGAGACTTGGGTACCGGGGGTGGTGGCGACGACGAAGAGGCGGTCCGTGTTCGTGTTGAGGTAGCCTCGGATGGCGATGTACTCGCGGCCCACGATGGGCACGGGGACGATTTGGTCGCCGGTGAGGTCGAGGCAGCCGCCGTTGAAGGGGGCACCGAAGAGGGAGTCGTCGTGGACAGTGATGGCGACGGGCTTCGTCGAGGTGACGACCGTTCCCGTGGGATGTGCGGCCGCCGCTGTGGAGGCCGCGCGGGCGGAATACGTCGAGCCCACGAAGGGCAGTACGACGGTGAATGGCACGCCCGCCGGATGGCCGATGAGGGCCTGGGTCGGGGTGATGGTGACCGAGGTATTTGGCTCCGTCGCGACGATATCGAACCCGCCAGGCGATGCGTCGTAGGCGTTGACGAGGTAGTTCTGGGAAGGAATGAAAAAGCTCGTTCCGAGCGCATTCCTTCCCTTGAGTACAAAGATGTCCGGATTGCAGTTGCAGCTCGGGTTGACCTCGTAGTAGGCGCTGACGGGTTCGGTGGAGACGATGCGCAGGCCTTTTGTGAGCACCTGATCGAAGGGCTGGTTTTCCACCAAACTCAGCCACGGCGTGAGATCCAGCGACGCCGCAGAGGCGGGAGGGATGGCGACCGTTTGGGGGGGGAAGGCCGGATTTGCAGGCTGGTCGACCGTCACCGTTGCGCCGACGTCGAATGTGGCAAACCGCAGCAGCACCGGGGCGTCTCCGTGCTGCGAGGTGACTTCCGGAGCGACGAAAAAGAAGGTGTCATCGGTTTGGCCGCTTGCGGCGAGCACACTTCCCACAGCACATACCGCGCACAGCCAACTTCGCAATCCCATGGCGCTCAAGGTACGCACGGGAAGCGAGGCCCCGTCAGAGCAGCCGTCCGATGATGTCCTCGACAGCGATCCCTTCCGCCTCCGCCTTGTAGTTGCGGACGATGCGGTGGCGCAAAATGGGCAGCGCCACGGCACGCACATCCTCGATGTCCGGACTGAACTTGCCCGTCAGAGCGGCGTGCACTTTCGCTCCCACGACCAGGTACTGCGCCGCCCGGGGACCTGCGCCCCAGCTCAGGTAGGCATTCACTTCGGTGGTGGCCCGCTCGCGGCCCGGACGGGTTTTTCCGACGAGACTTACGGCATAATCCAGCACATTTTCTGCTACCGGCATGCGGCGGATGAGCTGCTGGAAGCCGATGATTTCCTCGCCGGTGAGCACGGGTTGGACGTCCGTGCGCAGGTCCGCCGTCGTCGCTTTGACGATGCTCAGTTCCTCGGCGTGGCTGGGGTAATCGACCCAGGTGTTGAACATGAAGCGGTCGAGCTGCGCCTCGGGCAGCGGGTACGTGCCTTCCTGTTCGATGGGGTTTTGCGTGGCGAGCACGAAGAACGGCTCTGGCAAAGCATAGGTGGTTCCCCCGGCGGTCACCGCGCGCTCCTGCATCGCCTCGAGCAGGGCCGACTGGGTCTTCGGCGGCGTCCGGTTGATCTCGTCGGCCAGCACGATGTTCGCAAACAGCGGACCTTTGACGAACCGGAATTGCCGGTTTTCATCGAGGATTTCGCTGCCCACGATGTCGCTGGGCATGAGGTCAGGCGTGAATTGGATGCGGCTGAACGATAGGCCCAGCGCACGAGCTATCGTATTGACAAGCAGGGTCTTTGCCAAACCAGGCACCCCCACCAGCAACACGTGCCCCCCTGCAAAAATCGCCGTCGTCGCTTCCCGGATGACCTGCTCCTGGCCGACCATCACCTTGCCCACCTCCGCGACCAGCGCGCGGTGCTTCTGCTGCAGCGCTCCGAGCGCCTCCTGATCCGATCCGTACTTCACGTCCCTAAGGTACATCCCGCCTCCCGTTCCCCCTCACTCGACCACAAACCGCACCGCGCGTCCCGCCCGGTCACGTGCGACATACACACCGCTCGCCCACTCCCCACACGCAACCCCGCTCGCCGCCGCCTGCGCCAGCCCTTCCCACACCACGATGCCGCACAGGTCCACCACCGCCACCCGGCCCTCGAAACCCGTAAACCGCACGGCATCGCTCGCCGGGTTCGGCACGGCCACACCTCCGCGGCCGCCCGTAAGCTCCTGCACGCCCGCCGCGGGATCCACCACGACGAACGCCCCCATCATGCCCCCGTCTTCGTGCACGAGCATGTGGCAGTGGTACATGTACGGCATGTCGGGGTCTGCGAAGTCATTGAATTGCAGGATGATGCGAGCCGATTGCATCGCCGGAACGAAGACCACGTCCTTCAATCCGGCCTCTTCTGGTCCTGGAGCAACTCCGTTGCGGTCGAGCAGGTAGAACGGCGTGTTGTGCACGTGGAAGGGGTGGCCGATGGGCGAGTTGTTTGTCAGTTGCCAAACTTCGATGTCGCCGAGCTGGGCTTCGAAGTTGATTACATCCATCGCGAACGGAGTGCCGTTGATGACGAACGGGTTGTTCAGGGCATTCGGTCCCATGACCGTGGGACTGAAGGTGAAGCCCCGGTTGACATCCCCCGTCGTCCAGGGAACCACGTGGCTCGGGTCGAGGACTTCGGGAATGCTGGTCACCTCCCCGGGCGGGCCTACCTGAAGCGTCATGAACGGGAAGTCAGCGCCGTTCAGTGGATTGCCGGCATAGCCCGTAAGCACCATGCCGGGGCCCATCCCCGGCTGGGCCGCGCCGTACGTCGCGCTGGGCAGTTCCGAGGCGAAGGAGAGCAGCTCAAACGACGTGCCTTCGAGACCGCTGCAATCGACGAGAACTTCCGCCCGCTCGCCCGGGGAGAGGCGCAAACGCGTGCGTTCTACCGGAGCGGGGAGCAGTCCGCCGTCGGTGGCGATGAGGTGGAAGGGAAGGTTGTCGGTGAAGCCGAGGTTGAAGACGCGCTGGGAAGCGCCGTTCAGTAGGTGCAGCCGGACGACGGAGGCGGGGACGGCGAGGGTACCGCCGGCCGTGGCGTTGACCAGGGGGATGTCGTCGGCGTTTGTACCGGCGAGGACCATGCCCATGGCGTCGAAGTCTTTGGTTTGGAGGATGATGGGAAATTCGTCGACGCCGTAGGTGCGCGGAAGGTCGAGGGCCTGCTCGACGGGGTCTCGCACCCAAATTTGCCCCGCAACCCCCATAGACACCTGATGCTCAGTCATATGGTGCAGGTGGGGGTGGTACCAAAACGTCCCCGCCGGATCGAGCACGGTGAACTCCGGATTCCACGTTGCCCCCGGGGCGATGGGGGTGTACGGCCCGCCGTCGTTGTGCGCGGCGACGTGCATGCCGTGCCAGTGCAGGGTCGTCGAATCCGGCAACGCATTCACCACGGTCCAGTCCGCGGCATCGCCCTGGTGTACAATCAGCGTCGGCCCGAGCACGTCGCCGTTCGCCCCTAACGACATCGTCGGTGCGCCGCCCGTGAAGCTGTGCATGCCCTCCTGCAGGGTCAAGGTGACGGGGAGGGAGGCGTCGAGGGCGGGGGGGATGAGGACGGTTTGGGCTGTGGCGCCGCAGGCCCACAGCAAGGCACCTGCACGCACTACCTCACGGATGTACTTCATGCACCCAAGCTACGCACGCCCGGGACGAATTGGCTGATCTTCCTCAGGGGCTTGAGCGGCAGGGTCCACGGTGCAGGCCGCAACCCGTTCATCTTCCAGGCCTTGCGGTCCTCCCGGTGGGCGCGCAGTCGACCGGTCCACGTAGCGTTGCTCAGTCCTCCGGTTTGCATGCGCACGGCCACGTCTGGCAGGTAAGCAACCGGGCGGCGCTGCACGTGGATGAGGCGCAACATCAGCTCGTAATCAGCGGAATAGCGCAGATGTGTGTTGAAGCCGCCGGCGGAGCGAAGGGCCTTCGTTCGGGCGATGAAGGTGGGGTGCGGCGGCATCCACCCCCGCAGAAATGCCCCGTCCCGGTAGCGGCCGCCGCGCCAAACCCGCACCACCCGCCCGTCCCCGTCGACCACCTCCACATCCCCGTACACCGCATCCACCGCGGTCTCCCGCAAGTACGCCGCCGCCTGCGCGAGCACCTGCGGGTGGGCGTACACGTCGTCCGCGTGCAGAAACGCAACGACCTCGCCGGTCGCAAGCTCCAGCCCGGCATTCATAGCGAAGTACAACCCCTTGTCCGGCTGAGAAACCAGGTGAGCGATGCCCGCGCGGTAGGGCTCCACTTCAGCTAACGTGCCATCCGTCGACGCCCCGTCGAGGACGATGTGTTCGATCGCGATGGACGGATCGCGCTGCCCTGCCACGGATGCGCAGGTCGCCGCGATGGTGGCGGCAGCATTGTACGCCACCGTGACCACGGTGACGGTCACCTCCCGGCGAGTTCGTTGCGCAGGCGGTTGAGAACCGCCTCACGGCTCAGTCCAGCTGCATCCAAGGACCAGATGACTTCGCCTGTTGCCGTGAGAATCGCCCGAACATCCAGATCGGTTCCGCCCCGCGTGCAGCCGAGCTGCGTGACCACCACCAGTTCTGCGCTGAACCCCGGAAGGGCAGGAGGGGTCGGAGTAAAAAGCAGATTTCCTTTGAGTTCTCGGGACCGTTCCGAGAGTTCTCGATCCACTTCATCTGCAGGACGAAGAGGTCCGGAATAGCTGACGGCCTCCGCCAGATCACCGACGAACCCACGTGCATCCCTTTTCGAGCATCCCTTCCCGACGGGTGTGGTGACCGCCCAGGCACCGTCAACAGTACTTTCCCTTCTTCCGGATTCAAAGACGAAGCGCTCTGGCCCACCTGCAGTCTCCGTGGGCCGCAACCGGTTCGCAAGAGCCTCAAGGAGTTCGGGGGGGCAGGTGTTCGCCAGCAATCCTTGGTCAAGTACGACAGGAAACAGGACATTCCGATTGCCTCCACTGAGGTCTTCGAACGTTCCTTCGAGACGCGATACCGTCCGAGAACAGGTGATGGAAACCCGGTCGTCGTACGAAAACGTCAGGCGACACGTCGAGTACGGGGCCGAGAGGTCCACGGCCGCCAACGAAGCCCCGGGCACGTGGCGATACGACCGGCCCCGTCGCTTCCAAACCCCCGCGTCCACCAACTCTGCGACGGCCTCTTTCCCCCCTTTTCGCCACCGCAAATCGTTCTCGCGGACGAGATCCTTGACGTGTGCTTTCCGGGCGCCACGCGTCGGAAGCGCTGCAGCGATGGCCCGCAAGGTGGCCCCACGGCGCACGAGTTCTGCCCGTTCGCCCGGCGAAACGATGCGGTATCCCACGCGTTTCAGCTCCGTTTCTAACAGCGGAGTCAGTCCGAGCGGATCGGAATCTGCGACGACCTCTAGGTACGTGGGCAGGGGAATCGCCACGTTTTTTCCTTCGCCGATGCGGATGTCCTGGGCGGTTGCCGCCGTCGAGAGGACCAGTGCAGTGGCGAGAAACGCAAAGCGGGAATTCATGGGGTCGGGGCTGTGTTTTGCCAAGGCCGCTCAAACGTGCAATCGGTATAGGGCGCATCGATGCGCACGTACACC
This sequence comes from Flavobacteriales bacterium, assembly GCA_049454255.1. Lineage (GTDB taxonomy): Bacteria > Bacteroidota > Bacteroidia > Flavobacteriales_D > Sanyastnellaceae > CAMCYM01. The sequence goes on along the minus strand of JBMTYE010000006.1, from coordinate 1,492 downwards.
TCGGCGATCCGGCGGTCGATCCAGCGGTTCAGTTGGCGCGCGGCGAGCTCATTTTCGACCAGGGTCTGGAAGAGCGCGTAGTCGTCCTTCGGATTTGCCCGGTGGGCAGGATACCTGCCGTCCAGCCGGAACACGGCCACGTACCCTTTGCCGTCAGCGTCCTGCAACTGCACCGGTGCGCTCACGCCACCGGGCTCCAGTCCGGCCAGCACGAGGTAGATATCGGCCTCAAGCTCATCGACGCCCCACCGCGTTCCCCCGTCGGACGGGTTCGCCACCGTTCCCCGCTGGTTCCGGGTCTCCTCCCGGGTCGAAAACCGGTTCACCGCATCGTCAAATCCTAAACTCCCGGAGGCGATCACCTTCGCAATCGAATCCATCTGCACCACCATCCGCTCGAGTTCCTCTGCATCGATGCGCGGCGACATGAGCACGTGGCAGGCGCTGTAGAGTTCGCCCCGCCGCTCCGTCACGCGGAGAAAGTGGTACCCGAAGTCCGATTCGAATACGGGCGACAGATCCCCCACCGGCGTATCAAACGCCGCTGCCTCGAATTCCGGCACGAACTGGCCCCGTCCCACATCCGTATAGCATCCTCCCTTGTACTTGCTCCCCGGGTCTTCAGAGAACCGGGAGGCCGCAAGGGTCAGCGACAGCTTGCCCGTCTCCACCAGGGTCCGGATGGAATCGAGCTGGTCGCGGACAGCGAGCTTTTGCAGATCGGTGATGGCAGGCTGGAGCACGACTTCGCTGTAGCTCAGCGCTTCCGGAATCAGCGGCAGGCTATCGACCGGGGTCGAGGCATACCGGGCCTGCACTTCGGCCGGCGTCGCGCGGACCTGCTTGTTGATCTCGCCCTGCATGCGTTGTGCAAGTAGTTGATCGCGAATGGGTTCGCTGAATTCGGCCTTCCATTCGCTCACGGTTTGGCCGTACTCGCGCTCGAACGCTTCGACCGTTCCGAGCATGCGGATGTAGTAGGCAAGCCGGCGATCAATTTCCGCAAGCACCTCACTCTCTGTGACTTCCACGCTGTCGATGCGCGCCTGGTGTACGAGGAGCTTCGTGAACAGGGTCTCTTCGAGCAGCGCGCACCGTTCGTCCGCCTCAAGCGCTCCAGATTTGCCCTGCTGCGCGCGCTCGGCCAAACGGGCAAACACCGCCGCCTCCACATCGCTCTCCAGCACAATCTCGTCGCCCACCACCGCCACGATGCCGTCGAGCACCTCCCACTTCGGCTGGCTCGCCGTGAGGCTATCCCCTTGGCCCCACGCCGTTCCCAGGCCCAGTCCAGCACCGATTGCGAGCGCCATGACCCCGTACATCCCGACTTTTTTGCGTTGCTTCACCTGCCGAAGATACGGGGGACCTTTTGCACGGACAATCCTGCTACCTTTGGATGCATTTTCCTTCCACGCGAATCATCAACATGAACCGAATCCACCTTCTGTCGCCTAGCCGCCTCCTCGCCATTGCAGCGGTTGTTTGTTTT
>JBMTYE010000005.1:0-17361 GCA_049454255.1 Flavobacteriales bacterium | reverse complement strand
CCCTCGGCCGCATCGCCCGCGAGCTCGACGCGGAAACCTGCCTGCTGACCTTTTCCCCCCACCCCCGCACCGTACTTTATCCGGATTCTCATGGGTTGCAGGTGCTGAATACTCCGGAGGAGAAGCTGGACTTGCTCGAAGCGGCTGGACTAGACCACCTCGTCATCGAGCCGTTCACCGAAACGTTAGCCCGGATGTCTCCAGAGGAATACGTCGAAGAGCTCTTCGTGGGCGGCATCAAACCCGCCCGTGTAGTCGTCGGGTATGACCACCGCTTCGGGCGCGGCCGGACAGGCGATTTTCAGGAACTCCAGCGTTTAGGGAGCATGCATGGCTTTGATGTCTTCGAGCTCCCCGCCGCCACCGTTTCAGATGTTCGGGTGAGTTCCACGAAGGTCCGTGAAGCACTGAATTCCGGCGACGTGGCCACTGCCGCTCGCTGGCTCTCCGCGCCATACCCCTACTCTGGACGGGTGGTATCCGGGGCTGGACGAGGGCGCACCATCGGCTTCCCCACCGCGAACGTGCAGTCGGAGCACCCGTTGAAACTCGTTCCCGCGGATGGCGTCTATGCCGCATGGGCGGTCCTGGAAACCGCCGCTCCTGTACCGGCGATGGTGAACATCGGCAGCCGACCGACCTTCGCACAGGAGGACCAGGAGCGTGCAGAGCCGGAACGCACCGTCGAAGCCCACCTGCTGTCCGGTGGTCGCACGTGCTATGGTGAGCGTATTCGCCTGTTTTTCATCGATCGCCTGCGCGATGAACAGCGGTTTTCAGATGTTGAAACCCTTCGGGCACAGCTCGAACGCGATCGCGCAGAGTCGCTGGATGTGTTTGCCAGGACTGGAGGTTTAGAACCATGATTTTGAGGAAGATGCATGCATTCTTCCCTGTGATGTTGCTGCTCGCCGGCTCCGCCGTCGGCCAAACCGCCACCACCGTCGAAGCCGCCCTGGCGGCTCGCACCGCAGGCCGCCCCGTCACCCGTCTCGATCTCAGCCGCTCCCACCTGACCGAACTCCCCCTCGCCGTCGGTTCGCTGACGGAACTCCGCGAGCTCGTCCTCGACCGCAACCGCATCAGTGTACTCCCGGATACCCTGCGCAACCTGTCGCAACTCGAGGTGCTAAGCGCAAACCGTAACCGCATCGCCGAACTCCCCGCAGCCCTGCTCGAACTCGAGACCCTGCGGGAACTCCACCTCGGCGACAACCGCATCACCCGCATCCCAGAAGACATCGACAGGCTGATTGCACTCGAGGTCATCGCGCTGTGGGACAACCCGTTAGAGATTTGGCCTGCCTCCTTAGGCCGGCTGACTCGCTTGAAACGTCTCGATTTGCTGCACAACCCGATGTCTGTGGAGGAGCAAGAACTGCTACGTTCCTGGCTTCCAGACATCCAGCTCGAGCTGAGCCCGCCGTGCAACTGCAGCTTCGACGAGCCGTGACCACCGCATTTCGCTGGGCAGAACCGGTTGCGGCCGGATTGAATTGTGCTTACACCATCGGCTACCTGCTTGAAGCCCCGTGGGCTTATCCGGCTGCACTCCTGGGTTCGCTCCTGTTCATCGGCGTTTGCCTGCGGGCGCGACTGCTGGCCGAGGCCGCGCTTTGGGCTGTGTATGCCGCCTTTGCGGTGTGGGGGCTCGTGCGGACGGCGGATGCCTGGGAACCGGCGATTTCCGATCCCACTGCACATGCGATCGGTCTCGGGCTGGGGTTTGTGGTTTGGCCGGTGGCCACAGTGGCTTTGCGGAAATGGAGTGCGGCAGAGCGGCCGGGACTCGATGTTTTCACCACCGTCGGCAGCCTGCTTGCGACCTACTGGATGGTGACGAATGATCCGTGGAATTGGCGGTACTGGGTGGTGGTGAATGCCGCCGCGATCGTGCTGTATGCGCGCTCCGGGCTGGTATGGGGCACGGCACTGCAGGGCATCTACCTGGTCCTTGCGCTTGAAGGCCTATTCGACTTCCTCCCGTGGCCATGAATCCCCTCGTGTGCGTGACGGGCGTCGAGTCGTCTGGGAAAACCGCTTCAGCTCAGGCGATTGCGGACTTCTTCGGCTGGGCGTTCGTGCCGGAAGCGGCCCGCACAGATGCTGCGGTTCGGGAGTTTCGGACAGGCCCCGATGACCTCGTCCGCCTCGCTGACCAGCAACGGAGTGCGATCTCCGCCTGTCTCGCGAGAACAGCTGCAGTGTCGGACGCTTGTCCTCTTGTGCTCGAGGTTTGGGCGCGGGTGGCCTTCGGGTGTTGCCCGGTGGATTCCTTTGCGGATCAGCAGCGCGTGGACCTATTCCTATTGTGTGCTCCGGATTTGCCTTGGGAACCGGACCCGCTGCGGGTGTTCCCAGACGCAAACAGGCGGTGGGAGATCCACCGCCTGTTTGAGTCCCTACTCCAGGAGCGCGGGTTACCTTATCTCCTGCTTCAGGGGTCTGGGGAAGCTCGCTGGCACAGCGTGCTGCCGAAACTGCGCGCGCTCAGCGAATAATGAACTTCACCGGAATCGTGTACTGCACGCTGACGGACTTGCCACGCTGCTCACCGGGCTCGAACGCAGGCAGCGACTCCACGACCCGCTTTGCTTCCGCGTCGAGGCGAGGATCCACCTCCCGGAGCACCTTCACATCGCGGATTTTGCCGTCTTTGCCGACGACGAAATAGACGAACACCGTTCCTTGGATGCCCGCATCTTTCGCAATGGCAGGATACTTCGTGTTCGAGGAGACATACTTGATGATCTCCATCTGGGTGCACTGGTGGCGCTCGTCGCCTTTCAGTTCGAGACACGGACCGAAGGCCGGCATTTTCTCCACCACCATGAAAATCTCTTCCTCTTCGACCTGCTCCTCGACTTCCGTTTCCTCGAACTCCTGAACCTCGATTTCCGTGTCTTCGTCGAGTTCGAGGTCCATGATTTCAAGCTCATCCTCGATGATTTCCTCGTCGTCCACGATTTCAATCATAGTCGTCTGCTGGGGGGGAGGGGGAGGGGGAGGAGGCGTGACAATGTTCACTGGAATTTCCTCATCCTCGAGAAGGTCCGCCATGAAATCGAAATTTTGCACGATGGCAATTTCATACGACGTCCAAGCCAACGAGGCTAAGGTGACTGCCATTATCGCGATGAAACCGAGGGTACGCCACGTGGTGCGCTTGTTCTCGAGGTCAGCTTCGGGGGTTTTGCGGAGTTCCATAGTAATTCGGGGTTAAATGTAACGCACACCCTCAATTATGCCTCAAGAACGATGCCGAAATTGAATCGGCTCCACGGGAAGCAGACCGTGGTAGATCAGGCGGAAGGCCAAATAGCCCGCGCACACCCCGATCCCGTCAGCAACGACGTCTAACAGGTCCCACCTGCGGCCCAGGAAGAACGTGGCTTGCGCCCACTCCAACCCCACACCGAGAAGGATTCCGGAAACAACCACGGCCAGAAATGTCCCCCGAAAGACCCCGCTCTTTCCCAGCGCAATCCACCAAGAGAGACCCCACACCGCGAAGAATACCAAATGGAGCAATTTGTCGAGGTGGAACAGCCCGAACCAGTCACTTACCGCCGCATCCTCTCCAGGAATGGCGTGCAGGCACGCAATGATTACCGTCCAAAACCCCGGCATCCACAGGAACCGCCTCCTCACCCGCTCCCACGGAAACCGCGGAAGGAACCGCATCGATTCAGGCAGTCAATTGAGCCGCGTAACCTGCTGCATCAAGCAACTCACCTGCACCGGCGTCTGCTGCGAGCCGCACCCGCACGATCCAGCCGGCACCGTAGGGATCGTTGTTCACCGCATCTGGCGTCCCATCCAGCGCGCTGTTGAACTCCAGTACCTCACCGGTCACCGGCATGTACAGGTCGCTAACCGTTTTCACCGCTTCGATGGTCCCGAAGACCTCGCCCGCGGCCACCGTATCGCCCACCGTTCCCACCTCGACGAAGACGATATCCCCGAGTTCACCCTGGGCGAAGTCCGTGATACCCACGGTAGCAATATCCCCTTCGATCCGGACCCACTCGTGGTCCCGGGTGTAGCGCAAGTCAGATGGAATGTTCATGGTTTCGTGCATGCAGGCCGTAAAGCTACACCCTACTGATTCAGGTTGAATCGCAGCGACACACCGGAATTGATGTTCGAGGTGTCGAACGAGGTGCTGATGTAGGGGCGGGTGATTTGGTGGTCGTAGAAGGCGCGCAATGTGAGCTTGTCGGAGACCTCAAGGTCGGCTGAGAGCTTGATAGAGATGAGCTTTTGGCCCGCGGTGACCTGGTTTTGGCGTTCGACCATTTTGCGGATGATCGTGCTGTTGTCCCGGATGTTCATGTCCGCGCGGATGACGAGATCCGTTTCTTGCAGCATCTTAATCGGCAACTTCCCGTACGTCCGGATAAACGGATTCGGAATGTCAGGGATGGTGTAGCCGAGGCCCAAAACCACCGCGTTGCTCTTCGTTTCCGTGATCTGGTAGTTCGTCAGTCCGAACACCACGTTGCGGTCCTGCTTCACCTCGAACTTGAACATCGGTTCCGCCCCGCGCTGCGAATTCAGCGTGACGTCCACCCCGATGAGCGGCCCGAGTTGCTCGCTGATGCTCACCGTGTTGTACTGCTCGCGCGGCACGAAGTTCCCGAAGCCGCTGTTATCTAAAGCCGTGGGCAACCCCGTCGCGGCATCTTCCGCATAGCTCAGGTTCGTGACATATGAGGTCGTTAACGTGGACTTGTAGCTGTGGCTCAGGCTGAAGCGCTTGAAATACTGCTTGAAGAAAGGCGACTTCGTCAGTCCATCGAACGTCACCCGCCAGTTCGGCGCGACCGGCGTGCGGAAGACGTCCAGCGGCACAGCCCCCATGTCCATGCCGGTGTAGGCCGCGATGAAGGCGGGAACCGTCACCTGCTGCGACGTCGCCCCCCAACCGAGGTAGTAGCCCGTCACCTCGGGCTCGTCCAGTCGATAGGTCTCCGCGTTCAAGCGCTGCGATATCTCGAGGCGTCCCAGCAAGAAGTCCTGCCACACCTCCGAATTGAAGCTCTCCTCATCGTCCCGCACGAAGGCCGTGGGCCACGTCAAGATGGAGGCGCTGAACTGGCCTGTTTCGTTCGGGCTCTGCGATTCGAATGCTCCTGTCTCCGGGTTAAAGCGGAAGAAGCTCTGGTAGCTCCGGTTGATGCTGCGGTTCGCCGTCAACTCGATCTTCAGGTACTTGATGGGCTCGAGATTTGCCCGGGCGTTCAGCACTTCCGAGAACGTCTCCGTGAAGGGCTGGTTCAGGTACGGCGCTGCGAGGAGCCACCCGTTTTCACTCGCCTCCTGCGGGAAATTCCAAATCCGCTCACCGGCCAGGTTCGTGTTCTGGTGGCCCAGCAAGAAGGGCAGGCCAGGCGCCTCGAAATTCTCATCGAACCCGGCGTACTGAGCCCGCGAGCCGAAGCCCGGTAGCATCATGCCTTCATTGCGCGTGTAAGAGCCGGACACGTTTTGGATGGTCATCAGCAACCGCAACACGTGCTCGAGCGGGTCGATTTCGAGCTTGACCTTTTCCTTGTCTTTTGTATTTCCGTAGCCGTCACGTTCCTCGTTGCTCGTCGGACGCCGAGACTGCGGACGGGGTGGCTTCGGGGAAAGCACCTCCTTCAGCGCTGGAACCTTGTTGTACAGCGTCGTGAAGTTCGCCTGCAGGTTGAGGCTGACGTTGCGGGAGTTCTGAATCGTGTGGCCGAGCGAATCCTGGGAGAACGGCGCACGGTCCCAGCGGTAGGTTCCTTGGTAGCGCACATCGCTCGTGATGAAGCTCAACAAGGGAAGTTTGTCAAATGGCAACTTGTACGTCCCAGTTACTGCATGGTTGTACCGCGTTACTTCGCCCGCACCGCGCAGGTTCGAGATGACCGAATCACGGTACGCCTCGAACGCCCCGAGGTCCGACCGGTCGATGACGCCAGCGGGCTCGCCGACCAGCGCTGTCGCGTCACCCGTGTAGTCGAACCGGAGATTCTGCGTGAGGTCGTACTTCACCGCATAGTTGCGCGTCCAGTTCCAGGTCTTCATGACCTGGGTGTTAATGAGTAGGCCCGTTTCGATGCCCAGTAGCTCTGCCGTGTTGTTGCGTACGCGGCTGCTTTCGTACTGCCGCTGCATTTGGGATCCGGCGGTCACCTGCTTGAGTCCGAGGTAGAAGTTGAAGTCCGTCAGCCACTTGAAGAAGGGCGAGCCTTGGAGGAAGCCGATGTTCCCGAACGGCTTGAACTGCTTCGGATTGTGGGTGTAGGTGTAGGTCAAACCGCCTCTGTACTGCCGATTGAGCGCAAACTCCAGATTCACATCCCGCCGGTAATTCTCCGTGAAACTGAAGTTCCCCGTGAGGTTTGCGGGATTGAGCATTTTGAGCAAGCCAAACCCGCTGCCGCTGCTGCCTGCACCACCACTTGCTGAGGCCTTTCCGCCACCGCCACTGGCCGTGTCTTTGCCTCCCTTGCCCCCCTTGCCTGAACCCTCTGTCTCTAATCCTAGTTCGCCACCTTTTCCGCCACCACCACCGCCGCCGCCTTTTCCACCACCGCCGGTCCCGAACTGAGGTGCGAGGCGGATGCTCGAAAAGTTCACCGACCGCAACCGGTTCACCGACTGCGCGTTTTGCTGGCGCTCGGGCGACAGGTCGGTGCGGTCCGCCATCTCGATGTCCGGCGATAGCGGATCGAACTGGGGCGTGGTGATTTGCTCGGAGTAGCCCACGTACATGGGCAGGGTTAGGCCCAGTTTTTTCGGGAAGAGCTTTCCGAGCTGTATGGTACCCGATGCATCGAGTCCTTGGATGGTTTCGCGTTGGCGCTCCTGCACCCGCTCCTCCAGGCCGCCGAACCCGGGTGTGGACATGTTTGCGGCAAGGCTTACGTCCGCCAGGTCCGCCAGTTTGGCATTCATTTGGGCCAGCGCAGCCCAGCCGCCTTCCTCGTTGAACTGAGCAAGGCGCAACTCATTGACCCACACGACCGCGCACTTGCGCTGGCCATCATCCTCCACCCCGAAGGGATTCACATCCGCATCGGTATTGCGCACGCCGACCATCACCATCACCACGTTTGCCAGGTTCGGATTTCCCTTCACCGCAAGCCGCACATTCCCATCCATCGCAGCGTACTCCTCAAACAGGGGATAGCCCGCCGGCCGCTCGACCTTCAGGTTTTGCAGCTTCAGGAACTCGATGTCCATGTTGTTCCCTACGGGCCAAATCTCCTCCTCATCCCCCGTGTACCAAGGAGTCACCTGCAGCGGAATCTCGTATTCGTAGTAGTTCTGGTCGAAGTCGCTTCCGAGTCGCACGAAGGCCGTCAAGTCCCCGTCGTTCAATGGAGTGCCATCTGGCCCCGGCTCCGCGTGCACGAACATGCGCAGGCGCTTGTACATGCGCATGTCGAAGTTGATGTTGCGGTACGCCCCGCGCGCATCGCCATCCTCCAGCCCGCAGACCGCGAGTTCCATGGACTGCTCGTTCAGCCGCCGCTGGTTCGCGGTGCCCACATCGATTTCCCGGATGATACCGGGCGGTGTCACGTACGGTACCGGATCGCGGTTGCCGTTTTCTTCGATGTTCACCGCAGACAGCGTGAACGACGTGTTCTCAGGGTCTCCTGGCTCGATTTCCTGGGGCTGTGCGAGCGAGTTCAGGTAGCGGCGCCACTCCCCGCGGATGAGTTCCAGCCGCGCAAACCGCAGCGTCACTGGCTCCGACCACCCCTTCATATACATCCGGATGAAGCGGATGGAGCGGAAATCCGAAATCCCGCCCACCTGCTGCTCGAAGTCGCGCACCGGAATGCGGAACTGGTACCACCGCACCGTCCGGGTCTCCTCGTTTGCGGTCGTCACGGTCTGCTCGAACGAGTCGGTGATGTAGTTGCGGCCGATGTTTTGTTCGCCGAGGTCGCCGGGGCGGAGAGACACCTTGTACTGGTAGTAGCTCTCGATGGTCGACAGCGTGATGTCCTGGTTGATGTCTTCCGTATTCGGAATGGTCGTGGACGTGATGGGGTAGCCGTCCGGCGAGCCGGTGTTCGAGTTGCCCTCGTAGCCGTTGTAGTCGGCGTAGCGCTCGAGAATGCCGAGTTCTGCGGCTTGGGCTGCTGGGCTGCGGAAGTAGGCGAAGTTGTCTGCGGACGGGTCGGCTTCCACGGCGTTCAAGGCATCCGGCGTCAGCCAGGAGCCGATTTCCGTCAGCCAGTCCTGGAAGAACTCCCGCTCACCCGCGTCCGCCAAACCGTCCAAACCGACGTCCTGCAGCTCGTAGTTCCCGGCCGAGTTGTCGAAGGCATTCACCACGTTGAACGTCGCGGGATCCGGGTACACCCCCCACACCGAGGTCAGGGTGGGTAGGTCGGGATTCGTGGCCGAAGGCAAGCCGTTCTCGTAGCCAAGCTGGCTGTCGTTCAGCACATCTTCCGACACGTTGCCGAGGTTGATGTACAGCTCGCCGCCGGACAGGTTCTCCGAGTCCTCGTTGAACGGGTCCATGAGCCACATTTGGATGTACTCGATGTTCGCCGCCTCGAAGTCCGTCGTCGTAAGTGCACGCTGGATGCCGCCCCAGCGGGAGGCCGGGTCTTCGAGCAAGCCGTCTTCGGTCAAGCCGGCCGAGACCCCGCTCAGGCCAGGTGGCCGCTCGTAGTTGTACTGTCCGCGCTGGTCGGGCCAAAACGTCAGGTCCAGCGTGGGAATGTTCGGCGGCGTGCCGGTCGGAAGTTGCCGGTTCGGGAACACCTCGCCTTCGAGGACCTCGCGCACGCGGTGGTCGCTTTTTTGGTCAGCAGACACCTGCCCATCGGGCAAACCACCACCGCGGAAGAACTGGGGATCAATGGTATACCACGAAAGCGCAGCCCGGTTGTAGTTGTACGCTAAGCTGTCCTCGAGCGCGCCCTCCGGGAAGAGCGACGGCTGCAGCTTCGGCGTCGAAGCCAGGAACCAACGCGCCACGTTGCGGATGTCGATGGCCGACTGGCTGCCCTCGAAATCGTCCACATAGGCGTTGCCCTCTTCGCCCACGGCGCGGCTGTGTCCCGGAATCAGGTAGGCCCCTTCGGCGGAGATGTCGATGCTCGATTTCGCGGTCGTCGTGTAGAAGGGAAGCCGGTCGACGAGCTCGGTCAAGAAAGGAGCCTCGCGTTGCCACTGGAAATCTGCCCCGACGATAGTGTTTTTAACCGGTTCGTTGCCGATGTTCACCTTTTGGGTAAGTGGCCGCTCGCGCAGGTTGAGCAAGGTGGTCCCAAATTTTGCCTTGTCGCTGAGCACGTACTCGAAGCGCGTGCCCATCATGGTCTTCATTTGGATGTTGAAGAGCGAGTTGCTCTCGAGCGAAACCTGAATTGTACGGCCTGATTCCATCAAGCCGTCGTTGAGGATTCGGACACGGCCGAGGTTGTAGTCCACGGTATAGTCCTGGTTTTCGACGAGCTTCACGCCACCCGCTGTCACCGTAACGGACCCCTGGGGAACGTTCATGGCGTTGAGCGAAATCTCCGATGAACTCTGGCTCTGGAACTGCCCTTTGATGCGGTACCGGTTCAGCGAAGGAATCTGCTGGGCCGCCGTTTTCGTCGAATCGTAAAGCGGTTGGAAGACGAGGGTCTGAATAAGTGCTGCTGCCCGGTCCGAATCGGTCACCCGCGTTTCGATTTCGCGCCGGAGGTTCGCCCCGAAAGGTTCCGTGGAGGGGAAAAAGATGCGTCCGGTCGCACTGGAAATCGTGCCTCCCGTGGTGCTGGCGTTGTCCACATAATCGAACACCCCGTCCTGCTGCGACATGCCGTTGATGTCGAGCCGGTCGAGTCCGAGCAACTGCAGCAGCAGCGTCCCGTCGAGCGGCTCGCGGGGGATGTAGTTCAAATCGATGCCCGTCGCCGGATCGTTGTACCACACGTCGAGCCGGAAGTTCTCCGGGCTTAACCCGAACGCCTGCATGGAGTAGACGTTCTTCATCATCGTCCGCCAAAGCGGGGCTTGGTCCCCGTTGCTCAGATGGACCTGCGTGATGCTCGACTTCAGCATCTTGAGCACCAGTGCGCCCGGTGCCGCGAACCCGTCCTGGGACAGCGTGCCGACCTTGTACGTTTGGCCGTTCAGCGTGTATTCGTACGACACGGCGAGCACCTCGGCGTTGTTCAATGCCTGCCGCAGCGAGATAAAGCCGAGGCGCGAGTTGAACGAGTACTCAGTAGGTGCGAGTTTGCGCGCGTTGCCGACCCGTTCGTAGTGGATTCCCTGTTCAAGCCCCAGTCCGAGCAGGGCGATGGCGCCGTTCGCACCGGTATACCCCATGACGTCCTCGTTGCCGGTCATTGTGGCAAACAGCTCGTTGTTGAGGTTCGATGGGTTCCGCAGCTCTGTGATGGCCAAATCCGGACCGTCCACCAGCTGACCCACTGGCAGGTTCGATGAAATGTAGTCCGGGTGCTCCCCCAGATCCGTGAACCCGATGACGTTCCGGACGTCTTGGGTGTTTGCCTGCATATTCACGACCCACACCTCGATTCGGGTGATGTTCACCCCCGAGTTCGGCACCGGGAGGCTCCGCATCGCGCCGTCGTACAGGTCGTGGAAGTACTGCGACAAGAAGTAGTGCCGGTTCGCCTCGTAGTCGTCCGCCCGGATATCGAACTTTTGGGTCTGAGCTCCGCCCTTCACTTCAATCTGCTTCCGCTCGCCTTTCTGCTGCGAGAACACCGTCGTGTTGTAGAGGCGTCCCCACTGGGTTTCCAGCTTGACCCCGAACAGGCTTTGGCTTCCTTGGATGAGGGATCCGGGAAGCGGCATTTGGATGTGACCCGCCTCGATGTTCTTCAGGATGTCGTCCTCCTCGCCCTGGAACCCGATGTTCATGCGGTTCTCGAAGTCGAACAGGGCCTCTGTGTTGTATTGCGTCCCGAGTTCGATTTTGTCTCCGATTTTACCGCCGATGTTCAGCTGGATGCGCTGGTCGAAGTTGAACACCGTAATCCTCCGTTGCCGCTCGGGGATGCGCGGGTTCTCCGTGTTTGACATATTGAACCCGAAGGTGAGTTCCGCCGAACCCTGTGGCTTGATTTCGATCTCGTTGCTTCCGAAGATGGTCTCGAAGAGCTTGCTGTTGACCGTGAGTTTGGGCGCGAACGCGCGCTCCGCTTCATCTTCCTCTTTTTGCAGTTCCTTCCAGTACTCACTCAGGTTGCCCTGCATGTTGTAGTTCAGGAACTCGTTCAGATCGAGGTAGGTAGATGGACGGAATTCAATGGTGTCTCCGACAGTCTGGCGCAGGATGTACTGGCCTGTGCGCTCGTCGAAAACCACACGGTAATTGAAGTTGCTCGGCCAGTCGAGCTCGAAGCCGGGCGGATGTTCGACCGGATTGAACGGGTCTTCTCCGCCGAACGGGAAGGGCAGCACGATGGAGTCGGCTGGGGTCGAGCCTCCGGCCTGCTGACCGAGCAGTGAACCGGCCGACAGGCACAGCACCGCGAGCGCCACGGCGCCCGCTGCTTTCCCTGGCACCCGGAGGCCCAAACTCCACCACCACGCCTTCATAACTGCTTCAGAGCCTGTTTGATGAGGGCCTCCACAGGGAGCTCCTCGGGGGATTTGCTTATGATTTGGTCTACGGTCTTTTCGCAACGATTCTTGTCGAATCCGAGCGAAACCAAGGCACCCAACGCCTCCTCTCGGACTTTATTGCGTGGCCCTGAAAAAAGTCCCGATGGCACATCGACCGACCCTGCGCCGATTTTGTCTTGCAGGTCTACCACGATCCGCTGTGCCGTCTTCACTCCGATGCCCTTGACGCCCTTCAGCAGGCCGACATCCCCCGAAGCGATGGCCGCCCGTGCCGCACCCGGATCGAGCGCGCTGAGCACCATCCGCGCCGTCGAAGCCCCCACGCCACTCACCCCGAGCAGCGCCAGAAACACCTCCCGCTCGTCCGTCCCCGCAAACCCGTACAGCACATGGGCATCTTCCCGCACCACCAAATGCGTGTAGGCCAGAACCTCCTCCTTCCCGCTCCAGTTTCCATACGTAAACAAGGAAATCAAGAGCTCATAGCCCACCCCACCACACTCGACGACTGCCGCCGTCGGAGAGAGGGAAACGAGCTTGCCGCGGAGGTGGTGGATCATGCGGCGGGATGCGTATGCGCGTCGACCACGGCCAGCCGGACCATGTCGACGATTTCACGAACGCTCGAACCCATCTGCAGGATATGGAACGGCTGCCGCATGCCCAGCAGGACCGGGCCGAGGGCGTGGATCCCAGCCATTTCCTGAAGCAGCTTGTAGGCGATGTTGCCTGCGGCCAAACTGGGGAAAATCAACGTGTTCACCTGGCGGTTCATCAGTCCTGAGAACGGAAATGATTCGCCCAGAAGCTCCTGGTTGAGCGCGAAATTTGCTTGGACTTCTCCGTCCACGATGAGGTCTGGATGGCGCTCTCGTAGGAGCCGCGTTGCCGCCGCCATTTTCTCCGCATCTGCACCGCCAGCGGACCCGAAGTTCGAATAACTCAACAAGGCGATACGGGGTACAATGCGCAATTTGCGGACTGCCTCTGCGGTCAACAGCGTGATGGCCACGATCTCCTCGACTGTCGGGTTGACGTTGACGGTGGTGTCCGCGAAGAACATGGGTCCACGCCGGGTTTCGAGGATGTACATGCCGGCGACCTTGTCGACGCCGTCGGCCTTGCCGATGACTTGGAGTGCAGGGCGGATCACGTTCGGGTAGGTGCGGGTCAGCCCGGAGATGAGCACGTCCGCGGCGCCCGACTTTACGAGCATCGCCCCGAAGTAGTTGCGCTGCCGCATCATGTATTCGCCCTCCTGCAACGTCATCCCCTTGCGCCGCCGCAGGGCGAACAGTACATCGCCGAACTCCTTCCGACGCTCTGCCTCCTCCTCGGACCGCGGATCGATAAGGGTGACTCCAGGCAGCTCGAGGCTGTATTCTGCAATCAGGGCAGCGATTCGGTCCTTGTCACCCAGCAGAATGGGGTGGGCGATACCTTCATCCAAGGCTTGCTCAGCAGCCTTGAGGACTTTGTAGGTGTCGCCTTCTGCGAAGACGACCCGACGGGGATGCTTCCGTGCCCGATCTGCCAGGGTGCGGGAGAAGGAATTGCCGGATCCCAGCCGCTGCCGCAGCTCCTCCTGGTACACCCCCCAATCCGCGATGGGCTTGCGCGCAACGCCAGAGGCCATCGCCGCCTCTGCGACAGCGGGAGCAACGGATTCGATGAGTCGTGGGTCGAGCGGTTTGGGGATGATCATCGTCCTTCCGAAGGCAAACGCCCGGCTGCCGTACGCTTCTGAGACCTCATCGGGCACGGATTCCTTCGCTAAGCGGGCGATGGCATGCACTGCGGCCAGTTTCATCTCCTCATTGATGCATGTCGCCCGCACGTCGAGGGCGCCGCGGAAGATGTAGGGAAAGCCGAGGACGTTGTTCACTTGGTTCGGGTGGTCCGTCCGACCGGTGGCCATGATGATGTCCGGCCGCACCGCTACGGCTTCTTCGTACCCAATTTCTGGGGTGGGATTTGCAAGGGCGAATACGATGGGATCGGCAGCCATAGCAGCGACCATGTCCGGCGTCACGAGTCCGCCCTTACTTAAGCCGAGAAAGATGTCGGCTTCGCGCATCGCGTCGGCGAGGTCGTCGTAGTATCGCGGACCGGCATAGCGGGCCTTGCGGTCGTCGAGGTCAGTCCGCCCCGCATGAATGTGGCCCTTGCTGTCAAACATGTCGACCTTGCCGGGATCCATGCCCAGTGCGACGTAGATGTCCGCACACGAAAGTGCCGCAGCACCGGCGCCGCTGACGACCATGCGCACCTCGCCGATCTCCTTGCCGGCGAGCTCGAGAGCGTTCAGCAGCGCAGCAGCCGAGATGATGGCGGTCCCGTGCTGGTCGTCGTGCATGACCGGAATGCGTAACTCCTCTTTCAGTCGGCGCTCTATTTCGAACGCTTCTGGAGCTTTGATGTCCTCGAGGTTGATTCCGCCGAAGGTGGGAGCGATGGCCTTCACGGCCGCCACGAAACCGTCTACGTCCTTCGCATCGACCTCGATGTCGAACACGTCGATGTCTGCAAACACCTTGAACAACACACCCTTGCCCTCCATGACGGGCTTGCTCGCCTCCGGGCCGATGTCGCCGAGACCCAGCACCGCCGTGCCGTTTGTGATGACGGCCACCAGATTCCCTTTCGCCGTATAGGTGTAGACGTCTTCGGGGTTTGCGGCGATGGCTAAACACGGCTCCGCTACCCCCGGGCTGTACGCTAGGGAGAGGTCGCGTTGGGTGCCGTACGGCTTCGTGGGGACGACCTCTACCTTCCCCTTCCGGCCCCTGCTGTGGTAGTCCAGGGCCTCCTGCCGGTGCAATCCGCTCGTCGTCGTTTCACTCATGAGCGGGCAAAAGTCGCGAATCGCCGGGTGCCGTCCAAACCGCTCGCGCGAACGCCGCCGAGGTCAGGGCACACGGGCCCATTTGGCCTCCGCGCGCAGCCCGGAGGCTGTCTCCACCACCACGATGTACACCCCTGGTGCCCAGCGCTCTGCATCCAGGAAGACGCTTCCGCTTCCGCCCAGCGCCACTTCGTCCACCACGGCACCGGTCGCCGCATGCACCCGCAGCCGCCCCCGCTCGCCCTCCGGCAACTGCACCTGGGCCGCCACCTGACCTGCCCATGCCGCCAGCTCCAGCAAAGGCGCCTTCGGCTCCTCGATGCCCACCGCACACGATGCCGCATCCACGCAGTACAGCACCGTATGGCATGCCCCGGCCGCGATGTCCCCCACCGGATGGAAGCAGTACTGGAGCGCCGTCACACCGGCGATGCCCGCCGGATAGTAGTCAGAGATGAAGGACGTATTCGTTTCGCCCGGCTGCAAGGTCACGAGGAAGGCGCCCGATGGATTCGAGGCCGCGGTACCGAAGTTGTAGCAGAGGGGACCCCAGCAAAAGCGGTCGTACGCTCCAGGAGCCCCGGCGGTATAGGGCAAGTTGTACGGTTCGACCGCTTGGAGGATCGACCGGGTCACCATGAGACCGAGCGGCGCGTCCGTCGCATTCGTCACATCCCAGTGCGCCTGCAACTCCGTATCGTCGGGATTCGACAGAGATCCCGTCACCGCATCCACGGGGTCGACGAGGGTGGGTTGAGCGGTGGCGACGGCCGCACAGAGGACGGCGAGGGCACACAAATATCCGGCACGGTTCATGCCCGCAAGATACCGAACCCGTTCTGGCGTACCTTCCGCGCCGTTTCGAATTTTCGTCATGATGCCTGCAATTTCCTTCCTGCGCGGCGTGCTCGCGGTGACATGTCTTGCTGTAGCGGTTCACGGAACCGCCCAAAAGCTCCCCTCCGTCTCCCTGAAAGACGTCGACGGCAAAGCGGTCGATACCGGAAAACTTGCGGCCCAAGGGCCGGTGCTGGTCGCATTTTGGGCCACCTGGTGTGGCCCCTGCAAACAGGAACTCAATGCCTACCACGAGCTCTATGAAAAGTGGCAGCGCGAAACCGGCGTCCGCATCGTGGCCGTCAGCATCGACGATGCGCGCTCGATGCGCCGCGTCGCCCCGTACGTCAACAGCGTCATGTGGGACTTCCAGGTGCTGCTCGACCCGAACAAGGACTTCGCGCGTGCCATGCAAGTGAACAATGTGCCGCACACCTTCCTGATCGACAAGACCGGGAAAATCGTGTGGCAGCACAACAACTATGCGCCCGGCGACGAGAAAGAAGTCCGCGCGCAGTTGCGCAAGCTGACCGGCAAGTGAGGGGGTATTTTCTGTGGGCTGTGGCCTGTTCCGCCCTCTGCGCGGGCGGCCTGCAGGCCCAAACCGAAGACGGTCCGCCGCCCCTGACCATCAGCGGCAACACGCAGTTGCTTTGGCAGTCCTATGCCGAGGACGACCGCATCGGCGCCGTCGTACCACCGTCGAAAACCGGGCTGAACGCCTTCGGCAACATCATCGCCACCTCGGGCAACTTCTCGGCAGGCCTGCGCTTCGAATCCTACCTCGGGGCGGTTGTCGGGTTTCCGGGCCGATTCCGCGGCACCGGGATCGGCTACCGCTTCGCCCGCTGGGCGGACCCGGAGCGGGGCGTGGACGTGACGCTGGGGAACTTTTATGAGCAGTTCGGAAGCGGCATCTTGCTGCGCAGCTACGAGGAACGCGCGCTCGGCATCGACAACGCCCTCGACGGCATCCGCCTCATCCTCACGCCCATCCCGGGCGTGCAGGTCAAAGCCCTCACCGGCGTCCAGCGCCTCGATTTCGACAGCCGGCTCATCAACGGCGAGGGCATCGTCCGCGCTGTGGACGGCACGGTGGAACTCAACGCGTTACGGGAAAGCTGGGACGCGGCCCTGACGCGCGTCACCCTCGGCGGCAGTTTCGTCAGCCGCTTCCAACCGTCTTCGCCGCTCGTGCGCGACACGCTGGTTCTGGCCGTCCCGGAAAACGTCGGCGCTTGGTCCTACCGGCTCGATCTGCAGCGCGGCGGTTGGTCCGGCGGCCTGGAATACGCCGTGAAAATCAACGACCCGAACGCCGACAACGGCTACATCTACAAACGCGGCGAAGCCCTCCTCGCAAACCTCGGCTACACCCGCCGCGGCCTCGGCATCCTCGTCTCGGCGAAAACCGTAGACAACATGAGCTTCCGCTCTGACCGGGACCTGAAGCTCTTCGACCTGCCCATCAACTACATCCCGGCCATCACGAAGCAACACACCTACAACCTCGCGGCCACCCTCTACCCCTATGCGACGGTACTCTTTGGTGAATCCAGCGCCAGCGCCGAGGTGTTCTACCAGTTCCCGAAAAACAGCCGCATCGGCGGGCCCTACGGCACGAAGGTGACCCTGAATGTCGCCGCCGCAAACGGGCTGGATACCCTGCAGCTCACGGGCGTGGACGGGGCCGTGTACGGCTACGAGCGCGTCGGGTGGGGCTTCGGGCCGGAGAAGTACGTGCGCGATATCAACGTGCAGTTCGACCGGCGGCTTTCCGAGAAATTGCGGGCGAAGTACACCTATTTCTATTTGGAATTCAACACCCTCGCGACCCCTGTGACCACGTCGTACAAGGGCCTGGTGTACGCCGACATCCACGTCCTTGAAGCCCAGCTCGCCACCCGCGAGGGCCAAACGCTGCGCGCCGAGTTCCAGCAGCTCACCACCGCCCAGGACAAGGGCGACTGGGCCACGGTGCTGGCCGAGTATACCTGGAGTCCCCACTGGTTCGTCAGCGTGCTCGACCAGTACAACTACGGCAACCCCGACCCCGATGCGCGGGTCCACTACCTCTACGGCGC
>JBMTYE010000004.1:0-21908 GCA_049454255.1 Flavobacteriales bacterium | reverse complement strand
GCGAACGACTGGGGCCTGCGCTCGAGGAAGCCGGAGCGAAGGTCTTGTTCGAGGAGGTGGAATGTCCCCTGGTCCGGGTGCTGGCCGACATGGAACTGACCGGTGTCCGTTTAGATACGGAGCAGCTGGCGGAGTCTGGTGAGGATTTGGCCGGGCGGGTGGCGGAGCTCACCGCCCGCATCCACACCCTCGCAGACAAACCCTTCAACCTCGACAGTCCCAAACAGCTCAGCGACGTGCTCTTCGGCCATTTGGGCATCGTGCCGCTTGAAAAGCCGAACAAAACGGGGGCCTATCCGACCGGTGAAGACGTCTTGCAGAAACTCGCTGGACAGCACCCCATCATCAGCGATGTGCTGCGGTACAGGAAGTTACGCAAGCTTCTGAGCACCTACATCGAGCCCCTGCCGCGCATGGTCGTGCCGTCCACCGGCCGTATCCACACGGACTACATGCAGGCCGTCGCTGCGACCGGTCGACTCAGCAGCACCGATCCGAACCTCCAAAACATCCCCATCCGAACCGAGGATGGACGCTCTATCCGCAAGGCCTTCGTTCCCACCGATGAGAACCATGTGCTGCTGGCGGCCGATTACAGCCAGGTCGAACTCCGCATCGCCGCGTCCCTCAGCCGCGATCCGGGTCTGGTCGAAGCGTTTGCTTCGGGACACGACATCCACACCGCGACCGCCGCGCGGGTGTTCGGGGTGGACATCGCGGATGTCGACCGGGACATGCGCAGCAAGGCGAAGGCGGTGAACTTCGGAATCCTGTACGGGCAAGGAGCGTTTGGCCTTGCCGGCGTGCTCGGCATCTCGCGCAAGGAGGCGAAAGCCATCATCGATGCGTACTTCGAGCAGTTTCCGACGCTGCAGGCGTTTACCCAAACCTGTGTCGCTCGCGCACGCGAATGTGGCTACGCGGAAACCGTCCTCGGCCGCCGGCGCTACCTCCCGGACCTGCATTCGAACAACGCCACCGTCCGGGCCTTTGCCGAACGCAATGCCGTCAACGCACCCATTCAAGGGTCCGCCGCCGACATCATCAAGGTGGCCATGGTCCGCTGCGCGCGACGTTTGCAGGAAGGGGGATTCAAAACGCGGATGATCCTGCAGGTCCACGACGAACTGGTCTTCGATGTGCCGAAGGAAGAACTGACTCATATTCAGTCACTTGTCAAAGAAACCATGGAGCAGGCGGTGGAACTGCAGGTGCCGCTTGTGGTCGATGTGTCGACTGGAGACAACTGGCTTGAAGCGCACGGTTGAGCGGCCTGCGCGGCGGGAATCCTCACATCGCAACGTGCAGAACTTCCGCGGAATGGGTCCCGCAAAGCGCGAGGCAGGTCGGAATTTGGCCGCCAAACTGAACCTCTCTCTATGCGCGTACTTCCCTTTTCCATCCGCATGCTGCCGGTCCTCGGGGGCTTCGGATTGCTCGTTCTCGCCGGATGCGGGAACGGCAACGATGCTGGAACTGAATCCACTGCTACTGCTGCAGATTCCCTTGATCCCGATGGGATGGGAGCCGCATCCCGAACGGATGCGTTGAAGGAAATCTTCCATGCAGCTCCTTCGCCCATGGAAATCGCGGACATGGTCAAGCGAGCCGGGGCGACCTACGATGCAAATGCCCTGAACCCGACCTCGAACGCCACGAAGTACACCACGAGCGACCGCCAAGCCATCAACCTCGGCGTCTACGGGGCGGACTTGAGCTATGCCACGATGTTCGAGCAAAACGCCGCATCACTGGAGTACCTCGCGGCCGTCAAGCAGCTGAGCAATGCGCTCGGTATCAGCGATGTGCTGACCGACGAGGTCATGGCCCAGGCAAATGCGAACCGCACCGACCGGGATGCCCTGATCGATTTGGTCTCGTCGTCCTTTTACGATGTCAACGAGCGTCTGAAGGAAAACGGGACGGAAGATTTGGCCGGGCTGGTGGTGGCAGCCGGGTGGGTCGAAGGGATGTACCTCGCCACGCGGACGATGAAGAAGGCCCCTGCCGACCTGAAGGCCCGCATCGCGGAGCAAAAAATCGTGCTCGACGACGTGCTGCGCCTGTGCAAGAGCTACGAGGCAACTCCAGAACTGACCGCGCTTTTGGCTTCCATGAAGCCGATCGAAGATGCATTCGCAAAAGTGACTGAAACCGACGGTTCCCCTGAGGCGACCCAAGGCGAAGACGGCACATTCGTTATCGGCGGAGGCCCGACGTACGCCGCCGACGATGCCACCCTCGCCGCCATCGCGTCGGCCGTTGCACAGGTCCGTGCCACCCTGATCAAATGAACCGCACCATGAAGCACTTCCTTCTTCTCGCCGCCGCTTGCGCCGCGTTCGCGGTTTCCGGCTCCGCCCAGTGCCGCACGTTCACGAAAAAGAACTGCATGACCACGATGGACGGCTATGTCACGAACGACAACTACAACAGCGCCATCCTCATTCCCGGCGATGAAGCCGAGCTGATGCTCACCTTCCTCGGCGGCCGCGACTACCGTGTAAACGTGTGCGCCCACCCCGTCCTCGGCAAGGTCAAGTTTGACATCTTCGACACCCGCGGCAAGTTGCTGTTCAGCAGCGACCACGCAAACGGAAAGACCTATGTCGACTTCAAGATGGCCACCACACAGCAGCTGATGGTGCGCGTCTCGGTTCCGGCATCGAAATCTGCCATCCTCCACGAAGGTTGTTTGACTGTCCTGGTGGGCTCCAAGCCCTGAGTCCCCGCGCTCTTCCATCCTAACCCCAGCAAAACCCTGCCCACCGGCAGGGTTTTTTGCGTTTGGGGAAGATCACTCCAAAATCAAACGCGCAGGGCGCCCGGCCCCACCGGCAGACACTACCCGCACGAAGTACATGCCCGGCGACAGGCCTTCAAGCGGAACCTGGACCCGGTGCATCCCTGCCGCAAGTGATCCGGCGGATACACCGCGCACTGCACGGCCTGACGCATCAGACACCTCTACCCGCACTGCTGCGGGCTGCGCAAGCGTAAAGGCGCACACGGTCGAGGTGCGTGTCGGGTTCGGCATGAGCACCGGCGCCTCTCCGGCGGGACGGGCAAGCGCCTCGACGCCCGCGGGACCCGAGGCCACGATGTTGATGTCATCGAGAAAGATGTTGTTGCCCAGCCGGCTTTCGAACTCAAACATCAACCGGAAGCCCGAGGTCAGAAACTGCGGATAGGGCAACTCCAGCGTGTAGGACTTCCATTCTTCAGGACCCGACGGGGTAAAGGCAAAACTGTGCGGATCAGCAGACGGCAAATCCGTGAATCCCCGGTGCATCCGCCGGAGCGACCACGTTTTACCGCAATCGCCGGAAGCGTAGACCTTGAGCCGGTCGTCTGTCTCGTTCGCTCCTTTGAACGAAAACGCCCACTTGTACGAAACGACGACCTCGTCCATCCCACTTACGTCCATGGTGGAGGTGATGAGCCGGTCGGCGGCAAACTCGGTGGCGTTTGACCAGTTGTGGATGCGCAAGCTCCGTGTTCCTGAAGCCGCCGCGGAAGTCACCTGCTCCCAGGTCGCCCCATCCCCCGTGACATCTTCAATGAACCAGGTATCCTGGAGCGGCGAAGTCTCAAACCCTTGAACCACTGGGAGTGGCAGGGCGTCGGGCTCTAGCACCTGGATGTAGTCGGTCTCCGTGTGCGACACCTCATCCACCCCGTTGCCGACCGTCAGTGTGACGGCGTAGAACCCCGGCTCGGAGTAGGCATGTCCGATGCCTTCCTCACCGGTCGCTGTTGCGCCATCGCCGAACGCCCACGACCACGAGGTCACCCCGTGGTAGCTGGAGTCCGTGAAGTACACCGAATCCCCGACACACACCGTCCGACGGTCTGCACCGAAGCGGGCCTCGCACAGAATCGGAGCACTTGTAGCACCCGTCGCTGCCAGGTTCGAAGGCGTCCAGAGCTGGTTCCGCTGGGCAGTGGTGCTGTTCATGGCTGCGCGCATGCGGGTTTTTTGGCCTTCGCTAAACATCCGGCTGCAGTACGAATACTCCATGTAATTCTGGACGTTATCGAGCGATCCGCACGAGGTGCCTGCTAGATTGCAGCTGAGCCAACCGATGGTGTTCGGTGTATCTTCAACAAGGTCGTCACCGTCGCAGTTGTCTGCTAATCCAGGTTCGTTCGAGTTCCCCCAAGTGTGACGCAAGTTCATCCAATGGCCCGCCTCGTGCGTCAGCGTCCGCGACCGGTAGGTATTGCTCGTCCCTATCGCCCCACAGTAATCGTGTGCGACGACAATACCATCCTCTCCTGCACCTTGGTTCCCGTTCACTGACGACGGATATAGGCTATAGCCCGCCGCGCCTGCCGCGTCTTCGACGACCCAAATGTTCAAGTATTTGTTCCGCGGCCATTGGATTAGATCTTTCACACTACCGTCCCCTACATAGGTTAACTCACTTAAAATCCTATTGATACCAGTATGGCAGTTACCTGATGGGTCGCGTTGCGCAAGCCGGAATTCGATCTCGACATCTGCGGCGATGTCCTCAAATTCCGGAACAACCGACGATATGTCCGGATTGAGTTTCCGAAAATCCCGGTTCATCACCTCAACTGCGCTGTACACCTGCTCGTCGCTGATGTTTTCCGGCCCGTTGAAATGGATGATGTGGAAAACGACAGGGATGACGATGAGCTCGTCGCGGTCGCCAGCATCTGAAAATGCCCGTGTCTCACGCTCAAGTGCCTCATCTGCCTCGAGATAGGCCTGGCGCAGGAAGGGATTCCGACCGAGGAATCGCTCGAGGGCTTCGGGCTGACCGCAGGGGCGTGGAGTCGTTTGGCCCGCCGCTCCAGCGGCGAGGGCCCAAATGCAGCACAGGGTGAAAAGGACGCGCATTGCGGTTGACTTCATTTCTTGAGGACCTGAAAGATACGTCGGTAACCTCGGTCACCTCGGTCAAGTTCACGTCAAACTACCTTGCTGCACTATGACACGTTTCTCACTTTCTTCCAGCTTGCTGTTAGCTGCAGCACTGACCACATTTTCATCATGTACTGAAACATCGACGGCTGGACCAGCAGCAGAGCAGCGGACCACCGGCGGAGGAGATGTTACACCCGAGGCCTTCTCAGCGGCACTTGCAGCCCAGCCCGGATCCATCCTGATCGATGTCCGGACGGCGCGGGAATGGACCGAAGGACACCTTACCGGTGCAAAAAGGTGGGACTATTTCGACACCGCCTTCCGCGATTCTCTCGCGACCGTGCCGGTGGGCGGGCCGGTGTTCGTGTACTGCGCCGCTGGTGGCCGCAGTGCTGAGGCGGCGACGTTGCTCAAGCAACTCGGACACCGCGAGGTGTACAATTTGGCCGGGGGCTTCGATGCGTGGGAGCGGGCGGGTCTGCCCTTCGAGAAGCCTTAACGCCCCGCCTTCTCGGGCTCGGCATACTCCACGCGCAGTCCGACATCTGTGATGCCCGGCAAGGGATCTCGGCGCATGGCGTGGACGATGCGGACGGCGTATTGCCCCTGAAGCGGGAACCGCGCGTTGTCGTGCCAAACGATGCGGTGGTCGTGGACATGTCCGGACCCCGAACCGAGCCAATTTCCCTGCGCATCCGCAAGTTCCAGCGCTAACGTATCCCGGTTCGTTTTGCCATTCGGGAACGTAAAGTCCACGAAGAGGTACATATTGCTGAACGGGTAAGTCGCATCGTTGCGCACGTCGATATACAGGTCATGCACCCGGGAGGTATCACTCACTTCCCACCGGAACTCGGCGGCTTCAGCTGACTTCCACCCCTCCGCATTGACGCCGAGCGAATCCGCATACAGGGCATCCGGTCCACAGCCGGTAGAACAAACGAGCACCGCAGCGAGCAAACCGAATACTTCAGCCCGCATCCGGCCGTGGTGGTTCATTTCCCGACTTTCTGCGGTCCCTGCCCCGGTTGCGGTTTCTCCGCGACCGGTTACCACTTTCGCTAGCTGTAGTGCCTTCGGGCGGACGGGGCGCTGCAGGTGCTGAAGATGCCGGACGAGGTACATCAGGGCGCGGTGGCGCTGAACGCTGAGGAGCGAATCCTGCGGGAGCTGAACCTGTCCCTAGGGAGCGGCCACGATCTCGGTCCCGGCCTCCGCGCTTGCGCTTTTTGCGCCGCGCCTCATCGAAGCGGGTGAGGCTGTCTTGACCTACAACGTCTGCGTAAACCTCTTCCATTTCGTCCGGCTCCTCTTCAATGGCAAACTCGGACAAAGAAGCCGCGGCCTCGCCTCGCTCGTTCATCTTAATCAGCTCCTGCACATCTTCAACGGAAACCGGTACCGGAGAAGAACCGGGCTCATCGAGGTTGAGCAGGTAGACCAGGCGCTTGAAGATGTCCATTTTGAACACCACAGCCTTGCCCTCTTTCAGCTTGATTTTTGCGTTCGGCGAAGGGAAGTCCTTGATGCCTTCGATGTACTGGTCGAGCTCAAAGTTCAGGCAGCACTTGAGTTTGCCGCACTGACCGGCGAGTTTTGCTGGATTCAGGGAAAGCTGCTGGTAGCGGGCAGCGGAGGTCGATACGGTGCGGAAATCCGTCAACCAACTCGCGCAGCAAAGCTCCCGACCACACACGCCGATGCCGCCCACCCGGGCCGCTTCTTGGCGGGCACCGATTTGGCGCATCTCCACGCGGATCGAGAACGCACCGGCGAGTTCCTTCACGAGTTGCCGGAAGTCGATGCGCTCCTCCGCCGTGTAGTAGAACGTGGCTTTGCGGCCGTCGCCCTGGTACTCCACGTCCGCGAGCTTCATGTCGATGCGCAGGCCCTGGATGATGCGGCGTGCCTCGCGCACGGTATCGTTTTCCCGCAACCGGGCTTGCTGCCACACCTCGATGTCCTCGGGGGTTGCTTTGCGCCGGATCTTCGGGATGTCCTGGTCTTCCCGGAGCTTGCGGGCCTTCATTTGGGCCCTGACGAGCTCGCCCGTCAGGGTCACCACCCCTACATCCGTTCCTGGATCCGCCTCCACGACGACCACGTCTCCGACATAGACCTCCGCGCCTTCCGGCTTGCGGAAGAAGGCCTTGCGGTTCGCCTTGAATCGGACTTCGACCGCGTCAAACGGCGTCACCCCCGAAGGCAATGCCACCCCTTGCAACCAGTCAAACACGGTCATGGGGCCGCAGCCACCGGTGCCGCAGTTGCCGTTGCTCTTGCATCCCCTCGGGACGCCTCCCCCCTTGCTGCACGTCGCACAACTCATTCCCGCGAAGATAGGGGTTCCGAGCGCCCTCCCGTCACACCGGCCGCCGCAGCAACCCATGGGTGAGGAAGCCGAGCTCTAAAAACACCAGCTTCCCGTTCACGTTGCCTGCAATATCCCGGTGTGCCCGCTCGAACGCTGCCTGCAAATCCAGCACATTCCCGTGGTGGATAAACGGCGCAAACTTCTCCGCAAACGCACGTTCCCGGGCGGTGAGTCGCATGACTTCCGAAGCGCCGTAGTTGCCGACGATGCACTGACGCACCATGTGCAAACCGTACAAGCAGAAGCGCTTCATCGCCTCTCGACCGTCTTTCGAAAAGCCCTCAGCACAGGCTGCTAATCCGATGGTATCCAGGGCATAACAGGCCCGCATCCAGCGCACGAAGGCGTCGTGGTCGGAGGTAGCTCCTTCGGCGGAAGCTAGCCGCACGGCCGCCGCCAAATTCCCATCGGTCGCGTGGGCAAGTTCCAGCGCCGCATCTCCCGCGAGTCCCGTCAGACCTCCGATGGCTGCCGCTGCTGCGGCATCGTCTAACCGAGGAACGCGCACCGCCTGAACCCGCGAGCGGACCGTGGCAAGCAGCGACTCCGGATGTTCCGAAACGAAGAGCATGACCGTGTGCTCCGTGGGCTCTTCGATGAGCTTGAGCATCTTGTTTGCGGTATCCGAACGCATGAGCTCGGGCAGCCAAACAATCAGCACCTTGAATCCGCCGTTGAAGGCCTTGAGGCCAAGTTTTCGGTTGATTTCCAGCGCCTCATGCACGCCGATGAACAGCTGCTTCTTATCCGCCCCGAGCGCTCCTACCCATTCTTCCAGGCCGAAGTAGGGGTGGGACCGGACCAGCTCCCGCCATGCCGGAAGAAAGGGACCCGATGTGGCCGTCTCCTCGCCGTCCGCCTTGAAAAACGGAAAGCTCCAGTGCAGGTCCGGGTGCTGCAGCGCGGCATGGGCCTTGCACGAGCTGCACGTGCCGCAGCTGTCGGAGTCCGTCGGAGACGCGCAGTGGAGGTAGGCCGCATAGGCCCGAGCAAGCCCGAGGGCACTGCTGCCCTCCTTGCCCTCGAAGAGCATGGCGTGGGCCACCCGGCCGGAGTGCACCCCCGCGCGAAGCCGGGCTGCCGTTTCCTCCACACCGATGCACGCCGCGAACTGCATGGCACGAAGGTAGTCAGAACTGCAGGTGGAGGGAGGTGTAAAGCCCCCTTCCTGGTGCTGCGATGCCCGAGGAAAAGACCTGGTAATGCGCGTCAAGAAGGTTGCGCACGCCGAGCCGGAGCTGTGCGGTTTTATGAAGCTGCCAAGCGGATTCGATGTTCAGGGTCCACCAGGCTGGCGTTCCACTGGGCAGGGCCTCGTCGGGATTGTCCTCGCCGTCAGCGGAATACCGGTCGATGGGTTTCGCGCCGTTGAACAGGGTGTAGGCTTCCAGCGTGAGGCCGCGGAGTCCATAGCTCGCTGCCGCTCGCCCAAACAGCGGAGGAATGTGCGCAATCGGCGCCTGGTTCCCCGTGAGTTCACCGACCGTCCAGTTCACGGAACCCTCGAAGCCAAGCTTGGGGGTGAGCTGGGCTTGGAGTTCAGCCCGACCGCCGTACACGAGGGCTTCGCCGGCGTTGACGTTTGTTTGGACCCGGGCGTAGTCGCCGTTGTAGAGCAACGAGTCCGAACCGCCGATCGTGGCTGCTACCGGGACGATGGCGTCGCGCCAGAGGGTCGCAAACCCCGACACCCCGATGGCCAGCACGTGCCGCCCGCCGAGGTCCCAGCGCACCCCTTGTTCCCCACTGTACACGAACTCTGGCCGCAGCGAATCGTTCGGAACCGTGACCCAACCGCCCTTCTCGAACACCTTGCCCACGTCATCGACGTTCGGATGGCGGAATCCGCTTGATACTGTCGCTTGTAGCGCCCACGATTTGGCAAGCCGCCACTCGGCGCTCGCACTGCCTGTTACCGCCCCCTTTCTCGAGGCGATGCGGTCAAACGGCAACTCCACCTGACGGCTCGCCGTGTACATGCAGGTGAGGTCGGCAAAGCTGTACCGCGCACCGGCGGAATACACAAACCGACCGGGCCGGGACCGCACCGTGGCAAAGGCGCCCCAAGTCGTCATCGTGCTGCCGCCGTTCGGGTACCGGGTTTCTTCGTCGGTGGAGCGGGCGCCCGAGACGATATCCTCCGACCAAGCTACCGACGTAACGCCGTTCCAAGCCCCAGAGACACCGGCGCCCCAGACCGTCCCGGTGCGTGCAGTCTGCGTCAACGAGGCGGTGACGTCGAAGACATCAACGGTTTCTTCCTGGTGGTAGCGGGTCGTTTGGCCGAAGCGGCGGGTGATGCGGTCCTCGCCGATGCGCTGGTAGCTCGCGGTGATGCCGGCTGCCGCGCGCAGCGGCCGGATGTAGCCGCGGTAGCGCGTGGAAGCGAGCAAACGCTCCTGCGGACCGTAGTCCCACTCGGCCCATTTCAGGGTGCCTCCGCTGCGGTCATCGAACATATCGAACCGCGGCACGTTGCTGCTGGTGCTGTACTGGAGGTTGATCAAGAGGGAGCCCTCGGGGAGGGAGACGGCCACTTTTTGGAGCACATCGATTTGCTGGTATCCCGAGCGGAGCTGGAGGGTAGGGTCGGCATTTTCCAAAACCGTGTCGCGGCCATCCACCTGTGCGACCACCTCTTCCACGAGTCCCCACGTCGCATCGCCGTGCGTCCGCCGGCTTCCCATCCGCAGATCCCCGTACTCCGAGGCCGTGACGGAGGTCAAGGTCGACACGGGTCCCATGCCCACCTCGACATCCGCATGCACGGCATGGCTCCGGTTCGGCGAGCGGAAGGCATAGGATCCCCGCGAGAACACCCCGCGGCGTCCGAGCTGCGGATCCCGGGTTGAAAAATGGATGACCCCGCCGAGGGCATCGCTGCCGTAGGCCACGGAATTCGGACCCAAGACCACTTCCGTGCGGGCGAGAATGGCCGGGTCGATGGTGATGGCGTTTTGGAGGTGGCCGCTGCGGTAGATTGCGTTGTTCAGCCGCACGCCGTCCACGACGAGCAGGATGCGGTTCGCCTCGAAACCGCGCATGACGGGCGACCCTCCCCCCTGCTGGCTTTGCTGCACGAGCACGGACCCCGTCGACCACAGCAGCTCCGCACTGGTTTGCGGCACTTCCAGGGTTTTCACAGGGGACATCCGAGACATGCTGGCGCTGAGTCCTGCCGTCAACCGGTCCGAGGAAGTCGCTTCCGAAGTCGCCCGCACGGCAACCTCTGCGACAGAAAGGGATACCATATCCTCTACCATCCGCACCCGCTTCGGGATGGCATCTGCCGGCAAAATGAGCATGTCCAAATACCCCGTACTTCGCACCACGAGGGTGTCCGCTGGACCGCGGGAAGGGAGAATCAACTTGCCTTCTGCGCTAGCTGTTACAGCGCGAGACGTGCTCCTGTTGAGCACCACCGCAAAGGGCACAGGAGTCACGCCATCACCCCCCACCACCTGCACGTGCTGGCCTGCGCTTTGGGCAGTGATTCCACTGCCCCACATCAGCATGATCCCAGCCAGCCCGCTGCGAAATCCTTGCATTTTCCTGTTCCACATGAGGCCCCTTGTGCGACAAGAATCATTCCAAAAAATCGTTAATCCGCGAGGGTGCTAAACACGGCCTCCAGCACCTCATAGCTGCGGACCGTCCGCGGACCGCTCAGGTGAAGCTGCAGGTAGCGCAACTGGGCGAGCACCACCGGTTTACGCAACGGAATCGGCAATGGCTTCGGGACTGTAGCAAACACCTGTTCCGCAAACGCTTGGGCTACTTCCGGGCCCAGAAAGCCGTCGTCGCCCCCCTGACGCTCTTCCCACTCCCCTGTGGCGAGATTGAACCCCGCATGCGGATGGGGCGGTTCTGGCGGTGCCAGGCCGAGGAGCCCGATGGCCGTCCCGAGAAAATCCGCGTGGGGAGTCCCGATGCGGTCGTCCACATCGAGGCGGACGGCAAGCTCCACCGCAGCGTCATGCAGCTCCGGGTGCGGCGTCTGTTCCGGCAGAATGCGCATCAGGACTTCGGCCACGAAAAAGGCCACCGCCGCGCGCGCAGCCTCGGTGGTCATGCGCTCGGGGATGCGCACCCGCCGCACCTCGCCGTACCGGAACAGCCCCTCCGACCCCTTGCGGCTCACCCCGGTCCCCTCCAGCACGGACAGCGGGTGCCAACCCGAGTTCACCCCCTTCCCCCGCCCCCCCACCCCCACGACCCCGAGCGTCCGACTTAACACCTTAGCCACATGGCCTGAATCCGAATAGGGCACCACATCCAGCACCACCCAGCGATCCCCATCCAGCCGCACCGAGGCCATTTCACCTTACGCTTCGTCGTCCGCCGCGAACAGACCGCTCATCAAATCGCTGAAGCTCACCTCCTGCCCCACCACCTCCTTCCCGATGAGGTTGTGCTCGGCAAGTCCGTGCAGTACGAATTCCATCCACACATCGAGGTCTTCCGCCGCCGGCTGGGCATACCGCTGCACCAGAGCCGCGAGCCCCGGCACCTCCTCCAAGCGCGCGCGGTAGGCCTCCGGCGCATCCGACGTCAACACCTCCACCCCAGCAGAAGCCACGTGCGCCACAATGGGGGCATACACATCTTCCAACTTGCGGCGGCGAATCAACTCCGGGTCGGGAAAGATTTCCGGGAATTTGGCCCGAATCGCCTTGCCGAGCAGGTGGTGGGCAACGGCCTCCGGACCCTCCTGTTCGCCCTCGTACACCAGCTCCACCTTGCCCGTCACGGCGGGAAGGATGGCCAACAAATCCGTCATCCGCACCTGCGCCGCGGTGCCGCTCGAAAACGCCCGCAACTCCGCCGAGGCGACGAGATGCTCAAAGGCCGTGATGGTCATCCGCGCCGAGACACCGCTCTTCGCGTCGATGTACTCGCTGTCGCGCGCAGCGATCGCAACACGTTCAATCAGTTCTGAAAGTAGCTCTGGAACGCGGACACGGCGGGCGGAGTCGGCGGCTTCCTGCCGGGTGATGGCCATGCCGTCTTCTACCGACGTGGGGTAGTGCGTGAGGATTTGGGACTGGATGCGGTCCTTCAGCGGCGTGATGATGGCCCCGCGGCTGGTGTAGTCCTCCGGGTTCGCGGTGAAGACGAATTGGATGTCGAGGGCGAGGCGGAGGCGGAAGCCGCGGATTTGGACATCCCCCTCCTGGAGAATGTTGAACAGCGCCACCTGAATGCGCGGCTGCAAATCCGGCAATTCATTGATTGTGAATATGCAGCGGTGGCTCCGAGGCACAAGTCCGAACGCGATGGCCCGTTCGTCGCTGTAATCGATGCGCAGGTTTGCGGCCCGGATGGGATCGACATCGCCGATGAGGTCCGCGACGCTGACGTCCGGTGTGGCGAGCTTTTCCACATACCGTTCGCTGCGGTGCAGCCAGGCCACGGGCGCATCGTCACCGGCCTCGGCAAGGGCCGCCTGCGTGGCCGCCAGCACGGGGGCGAGCGGATCTTCGTTCAGCGGACTGCCGGGGACCACAGGCACCCACTCGTCGAGGAGTTCGACGAGCCCTCGGGCCATGCGCGTTTTCGCTTGTCCCCGCAAGCCGAGCAGGTTCATCGAGTGTCCTGCGAGCAGGGCCCGCTGCACCTGGGGGATGACGGTGTCGTCGTACCCGATCACGCCGGAAAACAGAGGTGTCCCCTCAGCGAGGCGGGCGATCAAGTTCGACCGAAGCTCTTCCCGGAGTGTGCGAGGAGTGTAGCCCGAGGCGCGCAGTGCGCCCAGTGTCTTAGGTAGATGCATGCATTCAGCGGGCACGCCGTGCCCTGTTGCGTTCGAAGTCTTTGAAAACGATGTCCCCTAGTCCCTGCAAACCCGTGAAAAACGCGCGTCCGCCATTCGCCTCGGTGAAGGTCTCCACGAACTCCTGAAGCTGCGGATCCTGGGCGATCATGAACGTGGTGATGGGAATGCCCAGCCGCCGGCACGACCGAGCAAGCGTGTAGCACCGGCCCGTGATGTACGGATCCAGCGACCACGACGGGTTCTTGTAGTAGCTCCCGTTCTCGAGGATGCACGTGGGCTTGCCGTCGGTGATCATGAAAATCTGGCGGTTCGGCGTCTTGCGCCGGCGCAGCAGGTCCATTGCGCGCTCGATTCCGGCCACCGTATTCGTGTGGAACGGCCCGACTTGTAGGTACGGCAGGTCCGCAATCGACACTTCCCACGCGTCGTCCCCGAAGACCACCACATCGAGCGTGTCCTGCGGATACCGGGTCAGCACAAGTTCTGCGAGCGCCATCGCCACCTTTTTCGCGGGCGTGATGCGGTCCTCGCCGTAGAGAATCATCGAGTGGCTGATGTCGATGAGCACTACCGTCGCCGTCGACGCCCGCAGTTCGCGGTCTTCGACGACCAAATCCGCTTCGGTCAGGTGCATCCCGTCGATGCCGTGCGCGATTTGGGCGTTCCGCAGGGACGCCTGAAAATCAATCGTATCGATTCGATCCCCGAAGCGGTAAGGCCGCCGGTCCGACGTCATCTCTTCCCCGGCGCCCCGGTAGCGCGTCCGGTGCCCGCCCGCGCCCGACTTCCGCAAATTCCCGAACACCTGATCCAGCGCCCGGCTCCGGATGGCCTGCTCACCGCGTGCCGCAAGCGACTTGCCCGGGCCTTCGCCCGATGTATTCCGGATGTAGCCCCGCGCTTCAAGTTCCGCCACAAAATCCTCAAACGTGTAGTCCTCGTCCGTCAGGCCATGCTTCTGGTCGATTTCCCGCATCCACTCCAGCGCCTCTTCCACGTCCCCGCTGGTATGGGTCACGAGCTCGAGGAACAGGTCGCGCAGCTGCTCGAACCGGCTGCGTCCGTCCCGGTCGGGCCTGTACTCGTGAAATCGGAATCCGCGCATGGGGTGAAGTTAGCGTGTAAACAGGGCGGTACGGGCGATGTTCGCGGGATGAACCTGCGGGCCGAGCCGGTGGTTACCTTCGTACCATGGCGTACTGTGCTGACCCCTTCAACTACCACCGGCGCCGGACGCGCACCGTCCACATCGGCGGACTGACCCTCGGCGGAGACGCCCCCATCCGGTTGCAGTCCATGACCACGGCGGACACCCTCGATGTAGAGGCCACCGTTGCCGAAAGCCTCCGGATGATCGAGGCGGGCTGCGAGCTCGTCCGGATCACGGCCCCTTCGATGAAGGAAGCCGCAGCGCTCGGGCCCATCAAAGAAGCCCTCCGCGCCGCGGGACACGGGGATGTCCCTGTGGTGGCCGACATCCACTTCACGCCGAATGCCGCAGAATTGGCGGCAGATTTCGTCGAGAAAATCCGGGTGAATCCCGGCAACTACGCGGACAAGAAGAAGTTTGAAGAAATCGACTACACGGACGCCACCTACGCGGCAGAACTCGAACGCATCCGGGAACGGTTCCTGCCTCTCGTCCGCAAGTGCAAGGCCCTGGGCCGCGCCATGCGCATCGGCACGAACCACGGGTCCTTGAGCGACCGCATCCTCAGCCGGTACGGCGATACGCCGCTCGGGATGGTAGAAAGTGCACTGGAATTCCTGCGGATTTGCCGCGAAGAAGACTACCACGAGGTCGTGATTTCCATGAAGGCCTCGAATCCCCAAGTCATGGTCCAGGCCTACCGCCTCCTCGTGTCCCGCATGGACGAAGAGGGCATGGACTACCCCCTCCACCTCGGCGTCACCGAGGCCGGGGACGGGGAAGATGGCCGCATCAAAAGCGCCGTAGGCATCGGCACCCTGCTCGAAGATGGTCTGGGCGATACCGTCCGGGTGTCGCTGACAGAGCCACCGGAAGCTGAAATTCCGGTCGCCCGGGCGCTGGTCGACCGGGATGCGGCCCCCGCCGGCCATCCCGCGATTCCAGCCGTGCCGCTGACGTTTGACCCCTATTCCTACCGGCGGAGGCGGAGCCACGCCGTGGGAAATACGGGTGACCGCCACGTCCCGGTGGTCATCCACACCTTCGAGGGCGAGGGTCCGATCAGTCCCGCGCAGCTGTACGGGTGCGGCTACCGGTACAGTGTGCCGTTAGACAAATGGCACCTCGACGACTTCGCCTGCGATGCCATCTATGTGGGCGATGCCGACGTGCCGTTTGCTCTGCCGGGCACCTTGTCGGTGCTCCAAAACATCCGCAGCTTCCGCACTGCAGAGCGCCACCTCCCGGTCTACACCTGGACCGAGTGGGAAGAGCGGGGACCCGCCGCCGGGGCCGCGGCCCATTTCATCCGCATGGAGCGCGGCGACCTGTCCGAAGTGCGTCTAGCCATCCTGCGGGAACGCAAGGACATCGTCTGTGTGGTCGAATCGAACCACCCCCACGCCATGGCCGACTTGCGGGCGGC
This sequence comes from Flavobacteriales bacterium, assembly GCA_049454255.1. Lineage (GTDB taxonomy): Bacteria > Bacteroidota > Bacteroidia > Flavobacteriales_D > Sanyastnellaceae > CAMCYM01. Next base: position 6,285 of record JBMTYE010000004.1, on the reverse strand, counting down.
CTGCATGGTCCTCGACCACGCCGGTGTCACGGCCCCGGTGGTGCTGCGGCGGTCCTATGCGGTGACCGAAGGCGACGATTTTGCGTTGTATGCTGCGACGGATTTGGGCGGGCCGCTGCTCGATGGGTTCGGCGACGGAATTTGGCCCGAAGGGCAGAACATCCCCTTGCGGATGCGCAACTCCACCGCGTTCGGCATCCTTCAAGCGACGCGCACGCGGATTTCAAAGACGGAGTACATCAGCTGCCCAAGCTGCGGACGGACGCTGTTCGACCTGCAAGAGACCACCGCGCGCATCCGGGCCGTCACCCACCACCTGAAGGGCGTGAAAATCGGCATCATGGGCTGCATCGTCAACGGCCCAGGCGAAATGGCCGATGCGGATTACGGCTATGTCGGAACCGGTCCAGGCAAAATCACGCTGTACAAGGAAAAGGAAATCGTCCGGCGGAATGTGCCTGAGGCAGAGGCGGTTGATGCGCTGATTGAGCTCATCCGCCTGCACGGGGACTGGGTGGAGCCGCCCCTGGTCAGCGAAGAGTTAACGTAAAATTCATCGCATTATTGCGATAATACGATGTGCTTCTTGCCCACTTTTGGGGCATGGGAGTGACACGAACCGATTTGTTTTCTGCAGAGGAGAATGCCCTCGCTCGCCAGCTGAAGGCGCTCGCCCATCCGGCACGTTTGGCCATTGTGCGGCAGTTGCTTGAAGCACCTGGATGCGTGAATGCCCGGTTTGTCGATTCGACCGGACTGACCCAACCCACGGTCTCGCGCCACCTCGAAGTCCTCGTCGATGCCGGACTGCTCCATGCCCAACTCGCCCACGGCCGCGTGACGTACTGCATCCACGCCGAAGGCTGGGCAGCGTTTCGCGCCCACCTGTCGACGTGGGTCGATCCCGCCTGTGACTGCACCACTTCCTGTTAACTTCCTATGCTTGCTTCCCTCCTCACGATGCTCACGCTTGCCGGCAACCCCATTGCAACGTTTGCTCCAGCGGCCGAACTCCTACCGTCAACGCTCCCGGCAGAACGGCTGGGAGAACTCGACGAGCTGGCTGCCACCATTGCTGGCGGTCAATCTGACCTGGTTTTCATCTGCACCCACAACAGCCGCCGCAGCCACATGGCCCAGCTGTGGGCACAGGCAGCTGCTTTTCACGTAGGATTGAACGATGTGAAAACGTATTCCGGCGGCACCGAGGTCACGGCGTTCAATCCCCGGGCGGTCGCCGCCCTCGAGCGGGCAGGATGGACGGCCGAGATTGAAGGAACCGCGGACCGCAACCCGGTGCGGCGGCTCAGCGCAGCTGGAGTGCCTGCTCAGCGGTGTTGGAGCAAGCGCTACGACGATGCCTCAAATCCTCCGTCTGGCTTCATCGCCGTGATGACCTGCAGCGAAGCCGATGGGGCCTGTCCGGTCGTCTTCGGCGCCTCGGCACGCTTCTCCTTGCCCTACATCGACCCCAAGATCTCCGACGGAACCCCGGAAGAATCCGACACCTACGACGCACGCTCGGCCCAAATCGCCTCCGAGATGCTCTACGTCATGCAGACCGCAGCGCGACTTCGCGGCGGCCTATCCGGCGAGCGATGAGCGCGCGACTCAACACATTCGATCGGGGCCTGACCCTGTGGATTCTTGCCGCCATGGGACTGGGGGTAGCCCTCGGCGCTGGCGTTCCCGGCTGGAGTGAACTGCTGGGGCGGGCTTCGTATCGTGGCGTAAATGTGCCCATCGCCATCGGACTGATGGCCATGCTGCTGCCACCGCTCGCCCACGTCCGTTACCGGGCTCTGCCAGGCATGTTCCGCAGGCCACGCATTCTGGCGATCAGCCTGGTGCTCAACTGGCTTATCGGGCCTGCGCTCATGTTCTGCCTGGCTGCGTGGTGGTTGCCGGACCGGCCCGACCTCTTTGCCGGGGTGGTGCTGATCGGGGTCGCGCGCTGCATCGCCATGGTTCTGGTTTGGAACGATCTCGCAGGGGGAGATCGCGAATTCGCTGCAGGACTCGTAGCCCTCAATTCCGTCTTCCAAATCGTCGCCTTCCCCACCCTTGCCTGGTTCTACCTCACCGTCCTCCCCCACGAACTCGGGCTTTCTGCAACGACCCTAGTCGTTCCCTACCGGCTTGTGGCCGAATCGGTTGCCATCTATCTCGGCATTCCGTTTGTGCTCGCCGGCATCCTGAGGTGGGCCTACGTGACACGACACGGTGAAGAGGGCTTCAGCTCGAACATCGTTCCCCGGCTGAAGTGGGTAACCCCCGCTGCCTTGCTGTTCACCATCGTAGCCATGTTCAGCCTGAAAGGAGGCGAGGTGGTGGCACTCCCCATGGAGGTTCTCCGAGTCGCAGTGCCCCTGCTGCTGTATTTCGGCATGATGTGGGCCATTGCCTTTGCCCTATCCCGCTTGCTCCGCGTCGACAATCCGATCGCAAAAGCCGTCGCATTTACCGCCGCCGGCAACAACTTCGAGCTGGCCATCGCCGTGGCTGTGGCTGTCTTCGGACTCGCTTCAGGTCAAGCTTTTGCGGGCGTCATCGGCCCCCTCATCGAGGTGCCCGCACTCATCGGACTGGTGGCTATAACCCGCAAAATCGCGCCTTAAGCCGCCCTGCCGAGCTGCCACAGCATGCGCGTGTGCAGCCACAAGGCACCGGCAAAGCTCGTGCTGGCGCGGTAGGGCAGGCCGAACTCCTCCGCAGTCCGCTTTACGATGGGTGCCAACTTCGGGAAGTGGATGTGGCACACGTGCGGGAAGAGGTGGTGTTCGATTTGGTGGTTGAGCCCGCCGCACAACCAGGTCAGCAGCCGGGAACGGGTGCCGAAGTTCGCGGTGGTTTGGAGCTGGTGGGTGAAGGAGTCTTCTGGCAGTTGGCCGCCGGATTGAGCCACCTCGAAGGCGTGGTCCTCGAGCACGTGGGCCGGCTGAAAGATCGAGGCGAGGGTCAGGCCGCTGATGGCGTGCATGACCACCCATCCGAGGAGGATTTGGGCCGCGGACAGACCGCTGAAGGCCAGGGGAAGACCGAGTACATAGCCGAACTGCACCACCTTCGTCACCACCAGCCATCCCAGCACGCGGCCAAACGAAGACCCCGAACGCGCGAGCAAACCCGACTTCCGGTAGCGCATCAACGAAACGAAGTCCTTGATTGTCAGCCAGTAGAGCGTCATGATGGCATAGAAGCCCCACGCATACAGCCACTGGAAGCGGAGCACGAACAGGTGCGGACGGTTCGGCGAAAACCGCATCACATACGGCACCGAAATGTCTTCGTCCAGCCCGTCCACGTTCGTGAACGTATGGTGCAACACATTGTGCTGAATCCGCCACATCACCGAGTTGCCCCCGATGAAGTCGACCACCTTGCTGATGGCGTCATTCAGCCGCTTTGAAGAGGTCAGCGATCCGTGGTTCGCATCGTGCAACACGTTCAGGCCTACCCCAGCCAAGCCGAAGCCCATCGCAATTTCGGCCACCCAAAAGGCCCAGCCGCCGCCGGTCACGCCGAAGGCAATAAGCGCCCAGGGAACGAAGTAAAGAGCAAGCATCACGCCCGTCTTCGGCCACACCCGAGCATCTCCGGACGGGCGCAGACCACTTTCAGCAAAATAGGCATCGACCCGTGCACGCAGGGTTCGCGTGAACTCCGAAGTGTCACGCGGGAATCGCATCAAAGGAACATCCATTGCGGGACAAGGTACATCCGTCCTGTGCGTTTGGGCCACGCCACCCTCCCAAAATCCCCCAAACGGGGAATTGACCGGCCCGCTTCGGCCGGAAGACTTTTGTAGCATGTTGCACTTCCTGCCGTTTGTTCTTGCCTCGTGCACCCCCGGAGACACCCTTCCCCCTACTGTGCTGCCGCTTTGGCACGCATTGCCGGAGGCAGAAGTGGCGGCGATCGGGGTGACTGCGGGGGCAACGTCGGCGAGCGAGGTGCCCGGATGCCTGCACGTGTTGACACCCGCCGAACTGCAACGCTTTGCCTATACGGACCCGCTCCGAACCCTGCGGACGGTGCCGGGCATGCAGCTGGTCGAAGAGGACGGATTCGGGCTACGACCGAACATCGGCATCCGCGGCTCGGGCAGCGACCGGTCGTCGCGCATCGCAGTGCTGGAGGACGGGGTCCCGATTGCACCGGCGGCGTACACGGCGCCAGCGGCGTATTACTTTCCGTCGGTGGCGCGCATGTCCCGCATCGAGGTGCTTAAGGGGTCGAGCCAAATCGCCTTCGGACCCGTCACCGCAGGGGGGGCAATCAACCTCGTTTCCACTCCTGTTCCCGACTCCGGGACGGTGGCCCTGTTCCGTACCGAAGGCGGATCGTTCGGATTCCAGTTGCTCCACGCCGTCGCTGGGACAGCCGTCCCGACGCGTACTGGCGTATTTTCTGTGCTCGCCGAGGTGCTCGATACCGGCTCCGACGGGTTCAAAAAACTCGACGGCGGCGGGCCCACCGGCTTTCGAAAAACGGACCGGATGCTCAAGGTGCGTTGGTCTGCCCCGGCGCGATCCACCTGGAACCAATCGCTGGCACTCAAGCTTGCGGACGTCGCTGAAGTCAGCCACGAAACCTACCTCGGCCTGTCGGATGCCGACTTTGCGGCGGATCCGCTCCGCCGGTACTTCGGCACCCGGCTGGACCGCATGGACGCACGCCAAACCCAAACCGTTCTCACCCACCGCATTTCCACGGCAGGGTGGGAATTCCTCACCGACGCGTATCGGACCCGTTTCGACCGGGAATGGTACAAGCTCGACCGGGTGCGGGATGCGGATGGGCAGGTGGTGGGTTTGGCCGATGCGGTCGGTTCGCCCAGTGAGTACGCCCTCGCGTACGCTTTGCTCACGGGCGACGCATCGGCTGCCACCGGCGCAGCTGCCCTCGAACTGCGCAACAACGACCGCGGCTACCACGCCACAGGCATACAGCACCGCACGGTCCGGTCCTTCTCTGCCTTCGGTTCTTCGCAACAGCGCATTACGGTGGGTGTGCGCTACCACCGCGACGGCACGGACCGGCTCGATTACCGGGACGGGTATGTGCCCCGGGACGGTGAACTTGTGCGGACCACTGCAGGAACGCCCGGCTCCGCGGGCAACCGCGTCGAAGGGGCCTCCGCCCTTGCTACCTACGTCCGGGGAGCCCTTCATACCGGGCGCTGGACCTGGACTCCTGGTGTACGCTGGGAAACCATCTCCTTCGAGCGCACAGAATTTGCCACAGACGACCCCACTCGGACCGACGGCGCCACCACACGACGCCATGTTCGCGCACTCCTTCCCGGACTGGGCGTGAATTTTGCTGTACGCGATGGCCTCGATGCTTTCGCTGGCGTCCACCGCGGTTTCGTGCCTCCCGGCACGGGTCCTGACGCCTTGCCAGAGCACAATCTTCAGGCTGAGGCCGGTTTCCGCACCGTATCCCGGTGGACCAGTGCCCAGCTCGTCGCCTTCCATTGCAGCTATGACAACCTGCTCGGCGCAGACCTCACGGCCCTGGGCGGATCGGGCTCGGGCGATGCGTTCAACGGCGGAAGTGCGTACGCCGGCGGCATCGAGTTCGAAGCGGTGGTCGACCTGCTCGGTAGGTTCGGAAGCCCACAGCGCGCTGACGAACTGCCCCTGCAAGTGACCTACACGTGGACCGACGCCCGATTTACGGAGTCCTTTGTGAGCACCTTCGAGCCGTGGGGAACGGTCGAGGCCGGCGATCGGATGCCCTACGTTTCGCCCCACACGGCCTCTGCTGTCATCGGTTGGCAACGGGAAAACTGGGCGGTGGATGCGTCGTTCCGGTATGCCGCGCCGATGGGATCAGGAGACGGTTTCACGGTGGCAGATGCAGGCGTTCGGTGGGAGTTCAAACCGGGCTGCGAGCTCCGCGTTCAAGGGACAAACCTCACGGATTCACAGGCCGTGGCGTCGTTTCGGCCGTATGGGGCCCGGCCGATTGCACCGCGGATGGTCCGTTGGGGGCTCTCATTCTCCCTGTGAGGGCGATTTTTCAACAGTTTCTTGCGTTCCAAATGCCTGTTTAACAAGTACATACGCCCTGCTTGTAAAAAAATCCCACAGATTGTGCAAAAATCGTCGGGATTTGCGTGTTGTTCCCGATTGTTGCACCGCGAAACGGGCCGGTCCGAGAGGGCGTGGCCTGCGCAGTCCAGAGAGGTTAGGCATGCCCCAGAACTGTACCCTGCCCCGCGCCTGGTCGGCGCTTGTGCACCGTGCGATCGGCCTCCTCCGGTCGCGTGTGCTCGCG
>JBMTYE010000003.1:0-22061 GCA_049454255.1 Flavobacteriales bacterium | reverse complement strand
AAAACGATTTGGATCGGCATGCAGACCGTCGCCACGCACTTTTCCCCATTCACATCCGTCCGGACCACTTTTGCACACACGGTGAAGTTGCCTGTTGTCAGGAAGGTGTGCGGAACGGACACGTTGCCAGCAGCGACGAAACTCGTTCCGTCGCCGAATGACCACTTCACCACATCGCAGGCATCCAAGGCATAACTTCCTGTCAAACTGAAATTGAAAACATAGGGGTTCGTAGGATCCTGAACGGCTGTGATGCCCTGTGCAACAGCGAGGTGGAATGCCGGAGAACAGATGCATTCTTCGCTGCTGCCACAATCCGGCAATACCGTGCACACGGTGTAGCTGCAGCACTCGGCATAACCGCCGCCCGGGAGCAGTTCATGCTGGGTAACAGTGAAGCAGACCGTATCGCCAGGTGCAGCAGGCGCACCGATGGGAACGGTCAGCGGCCCCCATAGGCCCCCGCTGGGGATGGGACCGACGGGTACCGTGAGGTTGTACATCTGCAGTGCGGGATCTGCGAAGACGATGACGGCTTCGGAAACCGGGTAGGCCGCATCGTTCACCAGCATGCCGCTCCATGTCCACATGCCGGTTGCCGGATCGCACGAGATGTTCGGCTCCACCGCATACCCGCAGTCGGGGGTGCAGTGGACCTCGATGGTGTCGCGGCAGACGATTTGGCCGTTTGCGAGCCAAAGGATTTCGATGGACTGCGCGGGCGAAAGCTGGGTAGAGACGCAGATTTCGGGCAAGGAGAAGGCCCCGAAAGGCACACTCCCTCCAGCGGGCAAGAAGGTCGCAGATGTTCCCGTGTATCCGCTGGTCCACCAACCGGAATTCAGCGGATTGTTCACCTGGAACGACGTGTAGGGCGAAAGGGACTGCAGGGCGATGCCGTCAAACGTCCCGCCCGTGAACCCGTTCACAAGTCCGATGGAATAGCAACACCCTGAATCCGCCTGCTCCGTGTACCCCGTGACATCGATGGCTTCGCAGGGATTGCACTGGGGCAGCGGAATGCACAGCAGGGTATCGAGGGTGCAGCATAGGGTTCCGGGGGAACTCTCTGGATTCTCCGCGTGCGCGGTCAGCGAGAAGCAGAAGTCCTGGCCCGCAGTGCCGGGTCCGGAAACGACGGCGGAGAAGGTCGCGCACTGGCCCGGGGCGAGGGGCAATCCGGTCAGATCGAAGGACGGGGGCGAGACCACCACGCCGGCCGGGCTGAAGGGGTTGATGGTGAGGAAACCGACCGGGTAGGGCGCATCGCCCGGGTTGCATACTGTAAAGCTGACGACGGCCTGTTCGTCGATGCAGACGACATCGAGGTCCGTGGCATAGAGGCAGTCGGGCTCGACCGGGCATTCAAAGACCAGCGTATCAGCGCAGAAAATCGCGTAGGCGCTGTCGTACCAGTGCACGATGACCTGCTGTGGCGATGCCGTGGCGTTCGAGAGGCAGATGGATATGAAGTCCGTCAGCGCGGCGGGAAGCGGTTGCTGCGGGTTCGAGGCCGTGAACACCAGGGAATTCGGCATGACGAGCTGCGCCGTCAGGGCGGGATCCAGCCCGCCGGGCTGCCAAACCAAGGACGCCTCCGCACACGTAATCCCCACGCCGTAGACCGGAGTCGGTCCCGCCGTGTAGCTTAACGCGAAGCAGCAGTCGCTGTCCGGAGCTTCCGGATGCGGTCCTACCGCGATCTCCACTTCGCAGCCTCCCTCGGGGCACTCGATGAGTTCCACATCGATGACTTCCGTGGTGTCCGTGCACCCGAAGGCATTCGTGGCGACCAGGGCATATTCTCCTGAAACGGTGGGCTCGTAGCACGCTGCATTTGCCCCGGGAATGGGGACGCCGGCGAGCAGCCACTGGTACGCGGCGAGGCCCGTAGGACCACAAATCGTGTCCTGGGCGCAGGCGGTGTAGCATCCCGTGGCGACGGCACAGAAGTCGGGCAGCGGGTGGACCGTCCCGATCGAGGAGGCCGAGCAGCCGCTGGTCAAATCGACCCCGGTGACGAGGTAAGTTCCCGCGAGTCCCACCGTGATGACGGGGCCGGTCATCCCGTTCGACCAGGTGTACGCGACGTTGGGATCAGCCGGAGTGACCGACAGCGTAGTGGGGCCGTTCGCACAGGAAGTGGGCGCCACAGACACCGCAAACGAGGGCGGAGTAGCCACACTGACCACGTGCGGTCCCAGCACCGCGCTGCACCCATATGCATCGACCACCTTCACCGAGTAGCCCGCCGGATCGAGGTTTCCATCACACACCGACAGCGAGGTGTTCGTTTCGCCGGGGAGGGCGCCGGTGCTGTTGCCGATCCACTGGTAGGTGTAGCCCGGGACATAGGGCACGATTAAGTTGATGCAGCCGGAACCGCAGATGAACTGTGGACCTCCGATGGTGCCAGAGGGTGGGGTGATGGACTCGATGAGGACCTCGTCCGAGGTCGCAGAACAGCCGTTCGCGTCGGTGACCGTCACCGTGTACGTGCCGGCGGGGAGCGCGGCGCAGGAACCTGTTTCGCTTGACGGACTCCAGTCGTAGCTGGCAAAGCCGGTGGGCGCGCAGACCGTGGCCACGCCGTTTCCGCAGACCGTCAGGGGACCGACGGGCGCCAGGGAGAAGTCGGGAATGCCCGGCTGCACGGCGATGTTCAGGGTGGAGGTTTGCGTGCACCCGTTTGCGTCCGCAGCGGTCACGGAGACCGGGTAGGTGCCTGGATTCAGGTAGGCGTGCTGGGGCGTGGGGCCGAGGAAGGTCGCGCTGTCGCCGAAGTTCCACGTGTACTGGATGGCGTTGAGTGCGTTCGCGGAGAACGAAATGGGGTCGCCCGCGCAGTAGGGACCGGCGCTCGCGTTGATGGCGGGAATGCCTACGCCGCCGACGATGATGGTCTCCGAATAGGTTGCTGTACAGCCGTTTCCGTTCGTGACCGTCAGGGTGATGGTGTACGTTCCGGGTCCGGGGAAGGGTACGGTTTGGTTGGGCCCGGTCAGGACCGGGCCAAACCCCACATTCCAGCTCCAGCTGGAAATTGTGCTGTTCGGCCCCAGATTCAAGTAGGTCGACATGTCCGTCAGCTGCACGGTGCTGCAGCCCACTGGGGTGATGTCGAAGTAGGCCGCGAGCGGGACACAGACCGACAGGGTTTCGCTGACGGCGCAGTAGTCGCCGGTGCCTCCCGCTTCAGGCACGAGGCCGGTGAAAACGACTTGGTAGCAGCCGGCGCTGGTGTAGATGTGGGAGATGCCGTTGCCGCTTCCGGTGTTTCCGTCGCCGAAGTTCCACTGGCCCCCGGTGACGTTTGCCCCGGTCCAACCGAAATCGACGGTGTTGCAGTTCGGGTTTTGGACGGTGGCATACGCTCCGATGGTGAAGGGCTCGGGCGAGCAGCTGGGGCCGCTTCCAGAGCAGTCGATTTCGTGGACGAGGAGGGAATTCGAGGTGGCGGTGCAGCCGTTTGCGTCCTGAACGATGGCGTAGTAGGAGGTGGTGCTGGGGACGCCTTGGACGACGTGGGTGATGTTCGAGGTGGAGGGGGGCAGCGCGAGCGGGTTCCCGTTGCAGAACCAGCTGAAGGAGTAGCCGGGGTTTGTTTGGGCGACGAGGGTGACCGGCGAGGGGGAGCCGACGCAGAACGTCAGTGGGTTGCCGGAGGAGATCGCGGCTACCGGGCCGGGGACGTTCGATGCGGTGAAGCCGCTCGTCGCCTCACACCCGTTCCCGTCTACGGTGGTCACCACGAAGGTTCCAGATCCGCTGATGGTCAGGCTCGGGGCCTGCACATTGCCGGTCCACGTCCACGACGAGAACGGTCCGGGGGCCGAAAGTGTCGCCTGCACGCCTGGACACAGAATGCCGGTTTGCTGGATGACCGGCACGACCGCCGGGATGAGGTTCAGCGTCTGCCAGAAGGTCGAGGTCGTTCCGCAGAGCTCAAGCACGGCGGTCAACGTGACCGGTCCGCCGAGCGCATTCCACTGGACGTCAATGGAATCGGTTCCCGCACCGGCCACGACGCTACCGGCGGCTGCAGGTGAGATGGACCAAGTGACCGTCGTTCCGGCGGGTGGAGCAGGAGAAAGCGAGTAGGATTCCGTGCTGTTTGTGCAGGTTCCGGTGCCGATGATGCCCACCTGGACGGGGAGGGTCAAGGGCGTGACGGCCAGGGTGACAGGGTCAGACATGCAGCCGGGATTGCCGGCCATTCCTTGAACGACGCTGACGGAGAGCGGGGCCGGTCCGGTCCAAACCACCGACGTGGTCGGCCCGGTGTACTGGGTCGGGGTTCCGCCGGTCGCACTCCACATCAGGTAGGTCCCTGGCGCCGCGGTGGCGGAGTAGGTGGTAGTGGCACCGATGCAGACCGACGTGGCGCCGGTGATGGGGCCAGGGGCGGGTACGCCGACGACTTGGACTGTGACGGATTGGGGGCCGGAGCAGTAGATGTTCTGCGACACGGGTGTGGCAGTGACCTGGTACACGCCGGGGGTGGTCCAGGTGATGTCCGCAGTGTAAGGACCGGTGGGTGTGAGGGGCAGCGACGGGGTGACCGTCCACGTGAACGGAGCAAGGGAGCTCGTGGTGGTGAAGGAGGTCGTCGTGCCGACGCACACCGTGGAGGGCCCGAGGTGGAGTACGTCGAAGTCGGGCAGGATGGTCACGGTGAGGTCCGCAGCTCCGGAGCAGTCTGGCGGGGTGTGGCCCGGCAGGCCTTGCAGGAAGGAACTGATCCAGTCCACGTGCAGGGTTCCGGTGCCGGCAGCGCCCCACGCCACCGTGACGGTGTGGGAGGAGTCGCTGCCGACGATGGTGCCGCCGGTGACCGTCCAGAGGTAGGCGGTGGCCGCCCATTTGGGCACCTCGTACACCGCCGTCGAGAACTCACACACCGGGTCAGGACCCAGCACCGGGGCGGTGGAGGAGATGATGGGGACAGTGACCGAGGTCGGGCTGGTGCAATACGTTTGGTCGCAGCCGAAGGCGGCGAGCGTCAACGTTCCGAACGGCCCAGTCGGCCAAACCACAGCAATGGAATCGGGTGAGAGCTGCGTGAACGGCAGGGGCAGTCCTTGCGCATCGAGCACGTTCCACACGAGCGAATCACAGCCCGTGGCGTCTGTCCAATACGTCGCGGAATCTCCTTCGCACAAGGTGCTGATGCAGAATATATTCGGGCCTGGAAGGTCGTCCACTTCGACCTGCATGGTGAACGTGTCTTCGCAGGTACACAGGGGGTTTCCGGTCGCGTCGAAGTTGTCCTTGAACGCCGTCAAGGTCACGGTGTAGGTGCCCGGGGCGGCGTACGTATGCGTCGGGTTCGCCAGCGCCGAGGTGTTGCCATCGCCGAAGTCCCAGAAGTATCCTGTGGCGCCGATCGAGGTATTCGTAAAGCTCATCCCAGCGCCGAGGCATGCGAACGCAGTGGAGGTGAACGAGGCGGTAGGCCCGGGGAGGATGTCCACACAGGTGTCGTAGCTGCGGGTCATGCCCCCTGCGGTCAGCACTGTGACCGACACGAAGCCTCCCCCTGCCGGGCCCCAAACCACTTCAATTTCCGCCGGATTTGCGCCGACACTCCACGTCCCGCCGGTGACGGTCCAGGTATAGGTGTTGCCGGGGATGTAGGGCAGGCTGACCAGGGTTGTGTCGACGGCGCATACCGAAGCGCAGTGTCCTCCTTCGTCCGGTGCGCCACCGGCACCGTTTTCGCCGCCTTCCAGTAAGGCCAGCGTTCCACACGGCGGTGGTCCACACGAGACGTTTACGGTTGCTACCTCGTAGACGCAGTTCCCGGAACTGGTGCACAGGGCATACTCGAAGACATGGGTACCACAGCAGGTGGGTTGAACGGTGGTGGAGCTCCAAACCAGTTCGCCGTTGTCGAGCATCGCAAAGCACGGGTGCGGCTCGGCAAGTTGCGCGAATCCACCGGAATAGGTGTCGTTTGAGAGCACATTGCCTATGCTTCCCGTGCCGAGCGCGGTCGTGAAGAAATCCGGTTGGGTCTGCGCAAAAACGGCTTGGCAGAACAACAGACCGACCAGGGTGAAGTGGAGTCGGAACATGGCGAAGTGGGTTTGGCTTCGCTAAAAATAAGCAAGTTAGCCCTCAGTTCTGCTGATGTACCTTTACCGCCCGTTTCCCTGACTCCCATGCGCATTTTCCTTCCATTTCTGGCCTTGTTTGTATCCGTCGCCAGCTCTGCTCAGGTGGTGATCAACGAGTTCGATGTTGAGAATCCGGGCCTCGATCCGGCGGAGTTTATCGAGCTCTACGGGCCGGCGGGATATGCACTGGATGGCATGTGCATCGTGCTGTACAATGGGTTCAACGATTTGAGCTACAGAACGTTTGCCCTGGATGGATACGCCCTGGACGCTTCGGGCTATTTCGTCATCGGGGGACCACAAGTCGCTGCTGCAGGTCTTGTCGTGCCGGAAGGCAACTTTCTTCAGCCGGGAACGGATGCGATCGCCTTGTATGCCACTCCGGCATCTGCGTACCCGGTCGGAACTTCGCCCCTCAGTGAAGACCTACTCGACGCGGTCGTGTATGGCACGAATTCGCCCCTTGACGCGGCGCTGCTGAACATTCTCACTCCGGGCGCGGTGCAGGTAAACGAGTCGGCGGGCGGCCTGCCGAACTTCCATGCGAATGCGCGCATTCCGAACGGTGGTGCGGCGTTCGCTACAGAAACCTTTGTGCAGCAAGCGCCTACGCCGGGGATGTCGAACGTGTTGATGTGCGACGGTGGGGAGATCGAATCGGCAAACCCGAACCTCGAAACGGTCTGTACGGACGCGACGCTGGTGCAGCTGGATTTCATCCACACCACGACCGTTCCGGGCGCTTTCAGCACCCTCGTGGTAGTGGATGCTGCTACGGATGCGATTGTGGCCACGTATTCGGCGATGACGGCAAATATTGCGGGCCTCGGCGACGGGATGTTCGAGGCGTGGGCGGTGTCCCACGAAAATCCGCTGGATCCGGCCACGTTGTCCCCGGGCTCCCCGCTTTCCGGTATTTCCGGCACCGGGTGCGTCTCCCTGTCCTACACGTCGGTGCAATTCCTGGGCGTGACCTGCGAAGCCCCCGCGTGCGATGGTGGCGTGTTGACAGACGCCGCAGGAACTCCGGAGATCAATGGTTGTCTGGGGTTTGAAAATGCGGTCATTCCATTCGGATATACGTCTGAAGCGGTGGAGGCGGAGTACCGGTTCGTGGTCGCTTCACCGGCGGGCACGATTGTCGCGGTTACGGATGTGCCGTACTTCGACTTCAACACGTTCGGCACGACGGGTACCTGGCACGTGTGGGGGGTGAGTGCTCTGGGGGGCTTTGTCGAGGCCTCGTTGCTGCCAGGGGCTGCGGTGGTGGACATCGCGGGTATGGAGTGCGATAGCCTGAGCTCGACGTTCCTGGAAGTGAACATCTCCGATTGCCCGAGTGGCAGCTTCTGCACGGAGATTTTCATTTCAGAATACCTCGAAGGCAACAGCAACAACAAGGCCATCGAGCTGTACAATCCCACGGCCGTTGCGGTCGACCTGTCGGAGTACACGCTGGAAACGTGGAACAATGGCGCGACCGCTCCCACGAACGTGCAGGAGCTTTCGGGCATGCTGATGCCCGGCGAGGTCTTTGTTTTAGCGAACTCGCAGGCGGTTCCCTACCTGCTCCAAATCAGCAACATCACCAGCCAGGCCACGTGGTACAACGGCAACGACGTTATCCGGCTGCTGCACGGCGATGTGGTAGTGGACCAAATGGGGGAAATCGGTCCCGACCCAGGCGAATCCTTCCAGGTGGCCGGCGGAGAAGGGGCGATGTCGGAAAACACGCTTGTGCGCAAGGCAAACGTCAACACCGGGACAGACAACTGGTCCATCGGCACGAACCAGTGGGACGTGTATCCTCCCGACACCTTCGACTTCATCGGTTGGCACGCCGCCTCCTGCGATGGATTCCCACCCATGCAAATCGGTTTTGCGGCTCCTGAACTGTTTGTGTCGGAAGGCGCGGGGGTCACGGTGGCCGTTCAGGTCGCGTTCCCGCTCGCGGATGCCCAGGTGCATGTGGAGGTCATCGGTGGAGATGCTTCGTGGGGGGCCGACTACCCGCCGGTGTTTCCGATTGAGTTGAACTTTCCGACGGGCTTGCTGAACGACCAGTCGTTCGTCTTTGCCGCGATCGACGACGAGGAAGCTGAACTGCAAGAGGACGTGGTGCTCGGCATCCAGGTGGTTTCCGGCGACGTGGTGATAGCAATCGGCGAGGTGACGGTGCACATCTTGCCGTCGGACCTGATGTATCCGGTATACGACATCGCGGATGTGCGGTCGGTACACCCGGCGACGGGCATTTCGGATTCGCTGAATGTAGCCTGTGAACTCCGTGGAATTGTGCACGGTTGGAACGACTATCCGGCGGCTTTTCAATTCACGTTGATTGATGCAACGGGCGGCATTAACGTGTTCAGCCCGGTCTCGGACTTCGGGTACACGGACGTCGTCGCCGGCGACAGCGTGCGGATCCGGGGCGTGATCGGACAGTTCGCCGGGCTGACCCAAATCATCGCCGACACCCTGATTTTCGAGGGCTCAGGCTTTGCTACCCAAGAGCCCGCCTTCACCCAGGTGCTGGATGAGTCCACCGAGTCGAAGGTGGTCTACCTGAAGTGCGTCGAACTCGTGAACCCGGCCCAGTGGACAAACCAACCTCCGAGCTTTGATGTCGACATCACCACCGGCATGAACCAATACCGGATGCGCATCGATGCGAACACGGACCTCTTCGGGCTTCCCGCTCCGGTGGGGGTGTTCGGGGTCACGGGGATCGCGGACCAACGGGACTTCGACCAGCCCTATTTCGGTGGATACCGGATTTCCCCGCGGAATTCAGACGACTTGACGGAGCCAGTCCGTGCGGCCTTTACCGTGGAATCTCCTTGGAATTCGGCCGACGGTCCCATCCCGCTGGAGAACTTGAGCACAGGGGCGGGTAGCTTCTTTTGGAGCTTCGGCAACGGAGCGAACAGCCCACTGGAAACCCCGGAATACACCTATCCGTCGGCCGGCTCATATACGCTCACCTTGACGGCGTCCAGCACCGACGGAAACTGTTCAGACCAAGCAGTGGCCACAGTGAATGTGGTGGTCACAGGGGTGGAAGAACTCGACCTCGACTTCGGCCTGTCTCCGAACCCGGCTTCCGACCGGCTGGCGTTCACGTGTGCTTCCCCGATAACGGGTCTGGACGCCTGCGATGCGACGGGCCGAACCGTCGCGCAGTGGTCGTTCCCTGGCGGCATTGCCTCGGGCACCGTCGATGTCTCCTTCTTGCCTGCAGGCCTCTACACGGTCAAATACATGACCGCATCGGGCACGGGTGCGGCGCGGGTGCTCGTAGGACGTTAACGGGACCCGCTCAGCACGGCGTGCCGAAGGCGCCGAGCAGCACGAGCAAGTCCCCCACGGAGACGACAGCGTCGAAATTCAGATCCCCGAGGCACGGCGTAGCCCCAGTGCAGAGCTCCAGCGGATCGAGAATTCCATCACCGTCGCTATCTGCGGAGAGTGGATTCGTCCCGAACACCTGAGTTTCGAGGGCGTCGCTGAGGCCATCCCCATCGGTGTCAGGCCCGCCGAAGTTCCCGGTTCCGGAGGGCGGCACAGGTCCTACAGGCACGAGGTCGACGACGACCGGAAAGTGGTCGGATGCGGCCCCGGTGTCTCCGGATTGCAGAGCGTACTGAGCAAGCCGTTCGGGGGTCATTTGGGCCGTATTGAGGGCATAGCCCCGGGGGGTAGCGACGGTCGCGTCGGACACCACGACGATGTCCAGCTTCCCGGGAATGAAGGTTCCTGAGGGATTTTCCCAGGTATAATCCGCAGGGAAATCCGTGAGCACAAGGGGCAATTCCGTCCAGGCCGTCCCATCTGCATCGGGGGCGAAGTCTGGTCCGTAGGTGCTGTTGTTCACGAGATCACCGGTGGTGAGGGTGCGCATGGGCTGTGCCAGCCCGACCAAATTCAAATCCCCGCCATACACCACCGGCGTCGTCGCTGGCAGGAAGGGCACATTTCCCACCGTCCGAGTGGACCGCAGAAAGGCCATGAATTCGTCGGCTTGGGCCTGGCGCGTGGCCTCGTTTGAAGCGCCGCCGCAGCACTTGAGGTGGCTGGAAACGAAAAGAATAGGACCTCCGAACGCCGTCGACGCCGCATCTACGACGACCGGAAACTGCCGGGTGACGCTGGGATGGCTGCTGATGACGGGAAGACGCGTTGCGACCATCAGGTCGTAGTCGTCCTTCACCACATTCCACGGGGTCGCGCCGGGCAGCCACGCATTGAGCAACGCTCCCACCTGGGCCGGCGTGTTGTCACTGACCTCAGAAAGGGCAATCACATCCGGACTGGTTGCTTGCAGGATGCGCTGCATCGCGGCATTTGCGCTGGTTTGGCCGATGCGTTCGTTTGTGTTCCAAAAAACAGCCCGAAGCGCCGTACCCGCGGCACGCTCGAGGGGCATCACCGCATGCGAAAAGGGCAAGGCCTGCAGGCTGACGGGCATCCCGGAGGCGGGCATCAAGGTGCCCGCAGCGGCGTCGTACCACGCAATCCGACACACGGAGCCGCTCAGTCCCAGGAGTCCCCGATCCAGGGAAATCTCAAACCGGTCGGCGCTGTAGGTCGGAGAACACAAGGTGCCGACGGCATTGAGTGAGCCACTTCCGCCTGTACCGGCATACCGGATCACCTGCCGATCGGCCCAGTCGATGAGCACGTCGATTCCCAGACCGGAGTTTGCGTAATTCGCTCCTGTACTGGGGTTTGCGTCCGTGTCGATGAGCAGTTTGAGGTCGTTCGGCAGGATGGTTTCGTCGAGAGCGACTTCAGCATGCAGGTCGAGGCGCAAGACGAGCCTGTCGTCGGTTACCGTAGCGCGCATGGACTTCAGCAGGGGAGCGCCGGCGGTGGCGTCGGTGGCGGAGATGCCGTTCCAGTCGTCGAAGCGGCCGTCGAGGACGATTTGGCCGGCGCCTGTGGCGGCGGCAAAGCAACAGGCGACGCAGGCAAAAATGGTGCGGAACATGATGTGAAGTTACGGGTAGATTTGCGGGGTGACGCGGGGACAGAGCCTAGCGATGATGCACCTGCTGGTGTTCATCTTCGGATTTACCGGTATTCTCGGGAAGCTGATCTCGTTGGATGCGGGACCACTCGTGTTTTGGAGGGTGGCCATCGGTGCGGTCGCGGTGGCGGCATGGATGGCGGCGGCGGGGCGCTTCCGTCGGTTGCCACGTGGCATGTGGTGGAAGGCGGTCGGGGTGGGTGTGGTGGCGGCCGCGCATTGGCTGGCGTTCTTCTGGTCTATCAAGTTGAGCACGGTTTCGGTTGCTCTTGCGGTCATCGCGACGGTGCCGTTTTTCGTAGGATTGATCGAGCCGGCGGTGCACCGTCGACCGGTGGACCGGAGGGAGCTAGCCCTGGCCGGTGCAGTTGTCGTCGGCCTCTTCCTCATTCTACAGGACGCCCACGCCGGCCAAACGGCGACCGGACCCCGTCTCGTTGCCGGAGCCTGCGTCGCCCTAGTCGCCGCCCTGCTCGGTGGCACCTTCAGCGTCTTCAACTCGGTGCTGGTGCGCCACGCCGATTCGGCAAATCTGACCCGGGTTGAACTCTTCAGTGCAGCGGCCTTCACAGGTCTCTTCGTGGCCGTCCAGTCGGGAGGTCAGGTCGCATCGGCCTTTGCCGTCCCTGCAGACGATGTGCTGTGGCTTGTGCTGCTGGGCGTAGTGGCCACGGCGTTTGCCTTCCTGATGGGCATCGAGGTCATGCGCCAGTTGTCGCCTTTCACGTGTGCGATGGCAATCAATCTTGAGCCTGTCTACAGCATCCTTCTCGCCTTGTGGATTTTCGGCGCTGAGGAACGGATGGGTCCGGGTTTCTATGCCGGAGCCGCTGTACTTCTCGGGGCTGTGGCGTGGGATGCCTGGATGAAGCGTTCAGTCCACACGGAAAAAACGGGAGGCGATGCTGTCGCCGATCATCCATGAGGCTTCAGCTACACGCCAAGCGCCGACGCGCCCGCCAGGGACTAACTCACCCCGATCAAGCGCCCGCTTCCACGCTGCCGCTTCTTCCACATCTGGACGCAGCGCGAACTCGGCCTCAAGTGCCTCAGGCTCGATGCCTTCTGCGGTGCGCAATCCGGTCATGATGCGTTCGTTGTAGCGGTCTTGCAGCGAAAGGGCTTCGCGGGATTCAGGAAGAATGCCTGCGCGGACTGCGGTCACATACTTCCGGTTGTTGCTGACGTTTGCGTACCGGTGGGTTCCGGTGAAGCCGTGGGCCCCTGGACCGATTCCGAGGTAGCGGATGCCGCGCCAGTAGGCCGCGTTGTGGACCGCGCGCTCGCCACCGGCCAGCGCGAAGTTGGAGACCTCGTAGTGGTCTGCACCCGCGCGTCGCGCCCGTTCGGTGAGGAGGGCGTAGGAGCGCAGCACCGCCTCGTCCGGTGCAGGGAACTCTTCCCCGCGTTCGACGCGGTGGCCGAGCGCGGTCCGGGGCTCGACGGTGAGCACGTAGGCGGAGAGGTGGCTGACGGGCAGCGCGAGAACGCGGTCGACATCGGTCGCCCAATCCGCCTCCGATCGGCCCGGAAGCCCGTAGATGAGATCGGCGGACAAGCGCTTGAATCCTGCAGCACGCGCGGCCTGAACGGCCTCTTCTGCCTGTTTACCGCTGTGGGAGCGGTTCATCCAGGAGAGGAGCTTGTCGTCGAAGGTTTGGATGCCGATGGACAACCGCGTGATTCCCCGATCCTGCCAGACGGCTAATACCTCCGGAGTGATGTCCTCCGGATTCGCCTCCAGCGTCACCTCGTCCCAAATCGTCCGGGGGAAGGCTTGGTCCAGCGCTCCGAACAGCGCATCGAGTTCACCGGAGGTCAACACAGAAGGCGTCCCACCGCCGAAATACAACGTGCTCGGAGTGCCCCAATCCCTCGTTTCTTCCTTGCGCAAGGCGATTTCCCGGCACAAGGCGTCCATCACTTCGCCCCGACTTTCAAGTCGGGTTGAAAAGTGGAAGTCGCAGTAGATGCACGCTTTGCGGCAAAACGGGATGTGGATGTAGATGCCGAACACGGCACCGAAGTTCGGCCCGAATCCGGCGTTACCTTTCGGGCATGGTTCACGAAGTGAGGTGGCCGGACGGCCGCACCGCCCAAGTGGATGCCGGAGACCTGGCGGGTGCCCAGTGGCACACCGTTGCTCCCGGCATCTTCGACGTGCGCGTAGGACTGCGCAACCACCGGGTGGAGCGGCTCTCCCCCCCGGATGCTTGGGGACGTTGTGTGCTTCGCATCGACGGGATACGCACAGAAGTCCAAGTCGCAGACCACCGCATGCTCCTGCTGGAACGCATGGGCATGTCGACTGCAGCGGCTGGCGTGGACCAGGAGCTGACGGCCCCGATGCCTGGCAAGGTGCTTTCGGTCACGGTACACGCCGGAGACGCGGTGGCAGAGGGCGACGCAGTGGCTGTGCTGGAGGCGATGAAGATGGAGAACCTGATCCGGTCGCCGCGCGCGGGCGTCGTGGCCAGCGTGTCCGTGCAGCCGGGGGCGGCTGTGGAGAAAGGCGCCGTGCTCCTCACATACGAAGACGCATGATCTGCCGTTCTGCTGCCATGGTGCGCTGGTTTGCCTGCTACGTGGTGGTGGGGTTGGGAGGATTTTTGGCAGCCGAAGCGGCTGCCCAAACCTGCGACTCCCCCCTTCCGGCCTGTGGTTCGGTCGTGGAGGACCTGAATTTGGCCACCCCCACGACCACGTCCTTCGGTTGCATGACCCTTCCCTATGTGACTGTCTTGAAATTCACGTCGAACGCAAACACGGATTTCACGGGTCCTGTGGAAGTTGCTGTTCGCGGGCTTTCCTGCATCGGGCCCGATGGCGCCGACACCGTGTGGGTGCAGGTAGTCAAGCCGGATCCGCAGAGTTTGTGCGATGCAGCGGCCTACGTGGCGGTTTCTCCCTGCCTTGAAACAACCGCCCCGGCCACGGTCCTCAGCGAGGCCTTGTTTCCGAATGCGACGTATTTAGTTTTCGTCGGAACACGACACGATCCGGCACTTTCAGCTTGCGATATCTCTCTGGAAATCAGTGGTCCAGCTGTGTCGATAGACGTCTGCTGCACGGCAACCATCGCCCCCGGGGGATCTGTGGAATTGACCGCAAGTGGTGGCGATCCCTCGTTGGGCTACGTGTGGTTTCCGACCCAAGGACTGTCGAGCGCGTCCGGAGCGGTTGTGGAAGCGTCGCCCACGGGCACGATTACGTACGGAGTGACCGGTTTTGTGGGGGCATGCAGCTACACCGACGCTGTGACCGTGACCGTAGGGATTCCCCTTGAGCTACCGAACGGTTTTACCCCGAACGACGACGGCATCAATGACCTCTGGGAGATCGGAGGAACCGGGACATTTCCGAAGCTCGAAGTGCTGGTCTATGACCGGGGTGGTCAACTCGTTCACCGCAACATCGGCTATGTTCAACCGTGGGATGGCCGCCGCAACGGCGTGCCGGTCCCTGCAGGAACGTACTATTATGTCATCGACCTGAATGATCCACAGGTCGATTTGGACCCGTTCACCGGATACGTATCTATCATCCGATGAGGCGCTTCGTACTGATTCTGGCGTGTGCGTTCGCTCTGCCCGCATGCACACTCGCCCAGTGGCAGCCCGTGCGTTCGCTCGGCATTCTGAATCCGTTTCAAGACAATCCAGCAGCAGCCGGTTCAGCAGAGTGCCTCGACCTGCATGTGGGCCACCGTGCCCAGTGGACCGGAATCGAAGGTGCTCCGGTAACGTCGTATGCGAACCTGCACGGCCAGCGCAGTTCCGGGGGGCCGCATTTCCACGGTTACGGGGTGCGCATCGAGGTGGACGAGGCGGGAGCCTGGTCGGAAACGTCGGTGCGATTCGGGTGGGCGTACAATATGCGGTTGATGCAGGGAGGCCGCCTGGCAGCTGGGCTTTCTGCTGGGCTGGGCCAAACCCGGCTCGACCTCGGAAGCTTGCGCTTGCCCGAGGTCGGTGCCGGGTCAGATCCGGCCATTGTGGGAGCGTCGCAAGGCGTCGGACCGGAGTTCGATTTGGGCGTGTGGTACTACGACCGGGAGAAGTTCGCTGGACTGTCCATTCTCCAAACCACTCAGCCGCTCCTCTCTCGAATGACCACCGGAACCCGCCTCTCCCGTCAGGTCGTTGCCGTGGCAGGCCAGGAGTTTGCCACGGAAGGGAAGTGGGACATTGAACCGCGAATTCAAGCGCGGTTAGGCAAAGGATTGCCACCCGTGGTAGACGTTTGGACCTGGCTCCATCTCGAAGACCGGTTTTCTTTCGCCGTAGGCTACCGGAACCAGGCTGCCGTCCTTTTTGCGGTGAAAGGCCAAATCGCCAACTACATGACCCTCGCCTATGCCTACGACATCGGGGTAGGTCCGCTGGCCGGTCCGTCCGGCGGTTCCCACGAATTCGTCATCGGCCTGAATGCCTGCCGGGGCGGTGGGCCGGGCAGGTACGTGAAGTGTCCGGCATACGATTGAGGCCTACAGGATGGGAAAGCCGACCTATCTGCACACGTCCCAGCAGCGCTGGAAGGTGTTTTTGCTGGGGGCGGCTGTCCTGATCGTTGCGTTCACGCTGTGGTATTCGGAGAGCATTGCAGAGCGAATCCGAGAAGAGGAGCAGCAGAAAGTGAAGTTGTGGTCAGAGGCCATCCGGCAACGTGCAGAACTGGTCCGGTATACGGAGCAGTTGTTTGATCAGCTGAAAGAAGAGGAAAGGAAGAAGGCGAACAGACTCGCGGAGGCATATCGTCTTGTATTCGAGACGCCTGCGACCATGGATTTGACCTTTGTGGTCGATTATTTGTGGGCAAACCAAACCATTCCCGTCCTCATTTACGACCGCGAAGGCGAACTGCTGTTTCGCGTGAATGTCGGAGAAGAGGTGAACGCAGATTCTCTGCGAGACATCATGTTTCTTGCGAATCCACCCATCGTTTATCCCGATGTGGGGTATGTGATTTATTGGAACGAAAGCGTTCGGGTCAGTGAGTTGCGGAAAGCGATGGACGGGTTGATTGCCAGCTTTGTTTCCGAAACGGTCATGAATAGCGCGTCGGTGCCGGTCGTCATGACCGACAGCACCCGGACAGAGGTCATCCGTTTCCAGCGGGTAGATTCCGCAGACGTTGCACAGCCGGTCCGCCTTCGAGCCTTGCTCGCCGAGCTATCGAGCCGCAATGCGCCCATCGAGGTGGACCTTCCCCTCGAAGGCCGGCGGTACATCTACTACGACGATTCAGTGGTTTTGACCCAACTGCGGTACTTCCCCATCGTGCAGCTCACCCTTGTAGCGGCATTCTTATTCTTTGCCTACCTGATTTTCAGCAGCTTCAAGCGGTCGGAGCAGAACCGCGTTTGGGCCGGGATGGCGAAGGAAACCGCCCACCAGCTCGGCACACCGTTGAGTTCCCTCATGGCGTGGATGGGACTGCTGGAGGCCGAAGGGGTCAATGCTGACTACCTGAAGGAGATGGGCAAGGACATTGACCGACTGCACACCGTGGTGGACCGCTTCAGCAAGATCGGATCTGAGCCGGAACTCAAGGCCGGGGAGGTAGGCGAGGTGGTGGCGTCGACGGTGGACTACATGCGGGCACGGATTAGCCGGCAGGTCCGGCTGACGTTGCACGATGCTTCCGAAGGCGTGCAGGCACGCATGAGCCCGGTGCTGGTGGGTTGGGTCATCGAAAACCTCATCCGAAACGCAGTCGATGCGATGGAGGGCACGGGCGCCATCGATGTCGGGGTGGTGTCGACGGAAACCGGTGTGGAAGTGCGGGTGGCCGACACCGGGAAGGGCATCCCGAAGTCGAAGTGGAAGGAGGTGTTTTCGCCGGGGTTCACAACGAAGGCCCGTGGGTGGGGCCTCGGACTTTCATTGTCGCGCCGCATCATCGAGACCTACCACGGAGGAAAGATCTATGTGGAGACCTCGAAGCCGGGGTTAGGCACGACGTTCGTGCTCGTGTTGCCGAAGGAGCTTACCTCGGTATCTTCCTGATCCGCAGGGCCTTGGGGGTGACCTCCAGGTACTCGTCGTCGGCGATGAACTCCATGAATTCTTCGAGCGACATCTTCCGGGCGGGGGCGATGCGCAGGCCCTTGTCGGATCCGGAGGCGCGCATGTTCGTCAGTTTTTTGCCGCGGACGAGGTTGAGTTCCATGTCGTTGTCCCGGGCGCATTCGCCGACGACTTGGCCCTTGTAGACCTCTTCGCCTGGATCGATGAAGAAGATGCCGCGGTCTTGCAGGCGGTCGATCTCGTAGGCGCGGGCTTGTCCCGTTTCTGCGCTGATGAGCGAGCCGGAGTTGCGCGTGGCGAGTTCTCCTGCCCAGGGTTCGTAAGCGTCGAAGCGGTGGGTCATGACGGCCTCTCCCGCGGTGGCGGTGAGGACCTGGTTGCGCAGGCCGATGAGACCGCGCGACGGGATGCGGAACTCGAGGTGCTGCAGGTCGCCCTTTGCCTCCATGACCCGGAGCTGGCCTTTGCGCATCATGACGAGTTCCGTTGCCTTGCCCGCCACTTCCTGCGGAACATCGATGACCAGGTGTTCGAACGGCTCGTGTGTGGAGCCTTCGATTTCCTTGAGGAGGACCTTCGGCTTGCCGATTTGGAGCTCATAGCCTTCCCTCCGCATGGTTTCAATCAGAACTGAAAGGTGGAGAATGCCCCGGCCGAACACGTTCCACTTGTCCTCGCTGTCGGTCTGCTCCACGCGCAACGCGAGGTTTTTCTGCAGCTCGTTTTCGAGGCGTTCGCGGATGTGGCGGCTGGTAAGGAATTCGCCATCCTTTCCGAGGAAGGGACTGGTGTTGATGGTGAAGAGCAGGCTCATCGTCGGCTCGTCGACGGCGATCCGGGGCATGGGCTCCGGGTTTTCGAGGTCCGTCACCGTGTCTCCGATTTCGAAGCCCTCCATCCCGGTAAGCGCACACAAATCGCCGGACCGCACGTGCTCCACTTTTTCACGCCCGAGGCCGCTGAAGACGTAGAGTTCCTTGACCCGCACTTTGCGCTGACCGTGCTCGGTGCACAGCATGTAGTCGCGGTTTGCATGGAGGTCGCCGCGGAAGAGCCGGCCGATGGCGATCCGCCCGGTGTAGCGGGAGTAGTCGAGCGAGGTGATTTGGAGCTGGGGCGTGCCTTCGCGGTAGGGAGCTTCGGGAACGTGTTCGAGAACGACGTCGAGCAGGTAGTCGATGTCCGTGGTGGGGGTTTTCCAATCCGCCCCCATCCAGTTCTGTTTGGCGGAGCCGAACACCGTCGGAAAATCCAACTGCTCTTCGGTGGCCCCCAGTGTAAACATGAGGTCAAACACCTGTTCTTGAACGAGATCCGGCGTGCAATTCTCCTTGTCCACCTTGTTCACCACCAGGATGGGCTTCAAGCCCAACTCGAGCGCCTTGCCGAGCACGAAGCGCGTCTGCGGCATGGGGCCTTCGAACGCGTCGACCAGGAGAAGCACCGCATCCGCCATTTTCAGCACGCGCTCTACCTCACCTCCGAAGTCCGCGTGGCCCGGTGTGTCGATGAGGTTGATTTTCACATCCTTCCACATCGCACTCACGTTTTTCGCGAGGATGGTGATGCCGCGCTCGCGCTCGAGGTCGTTGTTGTCGAGGATAAGGTCGCCCGTTTCCTTACGGGAGTCGATGACTTCGCACCGGTGGATGATCTTGTCGACGAGGGTCGTTTTGCCATGGTCGACGTGGGCGATGATGGCGACGTTGCGGATTCCGTTCATAGGGGTGCGTTTCGGCGGCGCGAATCTCGGCATGGAATGCATGCCGAAGACGCGCAGGGATGTTGTATTTTTGCAGCCTGCCTGCCCGGATGGCGGAATTGGTAGACGCGCACGACTCAAACTCGTGTTCCGCAAGGAGTGTGGGTTCGATTCCCACTCCGGGTACGAAATGGAACCCTGGCCGCACTGGCCGGGGTTTTCCGTTCTTTGCGGGATGCGCCGACTGCTTCTTGTTCTGTGCCTTGCCGTGGCTGCCGCCGGCAAGGGCCAAATCCAGTCCCCCCTCGTCGAGACCGGTCTCACCTGGAACTTCGACATCAGCTTGAACTTGCCGACGGCTGACTGGGACTTCAACGGCTTGCCCGTGGCCACCAGCGTGACCCAAGCGGTCTACCCGAGCAGCGCCTCGCCGTTCGCGAAATCCTTCGCCGAGGCAACCCACATGGTCGACGCTGACGGGGTTCAAACCTTCCACAGCTGGTCCGACGCAAACGTCTACTACGGTGGCTACCAAAACCTGTCTATCGCCTATTCCGACCCGGAGGTCTACTTCCCATACCCGTTTGCGCTGAACACGCCCTGGTCGGACACCTTTGCAGCGTCGTACAACTCGGGCATCGCCGTTTCCCGCACCGGGACGGTTGAGTCGGTGTGCACGGAGTCCGGAACCCTGGTCCTTCCCGGAGGCCAGGAGTTCCCGAACGCGTACCGGGTGGAAATGGTAGAGACCATCGTCGACGCGACGGTCGCGGGGGATTACACCATCGTGCTCGACGGGGTGTACTACTTCACGAACGACTGCCCGTTCTACCGCGCGGCCGTCATCACCTCGACGGTCCTCGATGCCATTTCCAGTCCGGAGCCGACACCCGAAGTCCTCGAGTATGCCCTGTGGATTACCGGCAGCACCGTGGGCATCGAGGAACCCGTGCGAACCGCGATCCAGGTGTTCCCGAACCCCACGCCGCAGGGCGCTGAGGCCGTTGTGGCCGCAACAGGACCGGTTCAGGTGTGGGACGCCGCAGGCCGGCTTGTCCACGAGGCGGCGCCTCTTTCCGGACAGCCTGTGGTTCGGCTGAGTGCGGCAGACCTGCCCGCGGGCACGTATGTGGTCACATCGGCGCAAGGCGCACCGGTGCGCTGGGTGGTGCAGTAAGCCCGCTCAGTAGGGCCGTTCGTCGCGGCCTTCCATGTAGTAGACGAACGCGCGGTTGACCACCTTGTTGCCGCCCGGAGTCGGGAAGTCGCCGGTGAAGTACCAGTCCCCGCGGTGTTCCGGCAGAGCGGCCCGCAGGCCGTCGATGCTTTGGAAGATGACCCGCACCTCGGCCTGCATGCCGTCCGGGGTGAGGAGTTCCGAGATTTTTGCGCTGATTTCGTCTTCCGTGAAGGGGGCGTAGATGGCCCGCACGCGGTTCTCGTTTTCCTCTTTCGGCCGATCGAGATCGGCCAAACATGCGGCGTAGGTTGCATCGAGCACGTCGGAGAGGCCGCGTTCGTGCAGCAACGCGACGGCGGCCTGGAAGGCGACGAAGTCCCCGAGGCGGGCCATGTCGATGCCGTAGCAGTCGGGGTAGCGGATTTGGGGCGCGCTGGAGGCCACGACAATGCGGCGCGGCCCGAGCCGATCGAGGATGCGCAGGATGGAACGCTTGAGCGTGGTTCCGCGCACGATGCTATCGTCCACCACCACGAGATTGTCTTCGCCCGCCCGCACGGTTCCGTACGCGATGTCGTACACGTGGGCCACCAAATCATCGCGGCTGGCATCCTCCGTGATGAACGTGCGGAGCTTCGCGTCTTTGATGGCGACCTTCTCGATGCGCGGCCGCTCGGTCAGAATGTCGCGGACCTCGTCGGGATCTGGGTCGTTGCCGAGGCCCAGGATGCGGGCGATTTTCGACGTGTTCAGGTGGTCTTCGAGGCCTTTGATGAGCCCGTAAAACGCGACTTCGGCGGTGTTCGGGATGAAGCTGCTGACGGTGTTGTGCAGGTCGTGTTCGACGGCCTCGAGCACGCGGGGCACGAGCTGCCGCCCGAGGGCCTTGCGCTCTTCGTAGATGTCTTGGTCGTTGCCGCGGGAGAAGTAGATCCGCTCGAAACTGCAGGCCGTGCGCGGGCCGGGCGTTTTGACCTCGTGGAGCGCCGCGGTGCCGTTGCGCTTGACCACGAGGGCGTGGCCGGGGGGGAGTTCTCGGACGGCGCCCGGGGCGAGGTTGAAGGCCGTTTGGATCACCGGCCGCTCGCTCGCCACCACGACCACCTCGTCGTCCTCGAACCAAAAAGCAGGCCGAATCCCGTTCGGATCGCGCATCGCAAACAGATCGCCGTGGCCCACCAGCCCACACATCACGTACCCGCCGTCCAGCGAATTCGCCGACCGCCGCAGCACGCGCGCCAGGTCCAAATGCTCCGCGATGCGTTCGGAAATCTCCGCGTTCGGTAGGCCCTCGGCCTTGAAGCGTTCAAACTGGATCTGGTTTTCGTTGTCCAGAAAATGCCCGATGCGCTCGAGCACCGTGACCGTATCTGCTTTTTCCTTCGGGTGCTGGCCCAGGTCGACGAGCTTTTGGAACAAATCGTCGGTGTTCGTCAGGTTGAAGTTCCCGGCAACCAGCAAGTTGCGGGTCCGCCAATTGTTTTGCCGCAGGAACGGGTGGCAGCTTTCGATTTGGTTCTTGCCGTAGGTCCCGTACCGCAGGTGCCCGATGAACACCTCACCGGTGAACGCAAACTCGCGCTGCAGGTAGGCCGCATCGCGCAACTGTTCGCTGCTCAGGCCTTTAAACCGCTCCATCACGCGGCTGAAGATGTCCGGAATGGCCCGGCTTTCCACCGACCTGACCCGCGAGATGTACCGCTTGCCCGGGGTCGCTTCGAGCTTCACATTCCCGAGCCCCGCGCCGTCTTGCCCGCGGTTGTGCTGCTTCTCCATCAGCAGGTACATCTTGTTCAGCCCGTAGAAGGCCGTACCGTAGCGGTCGATGTAATGCTGCAGGGGCTTTTTCAAGCGCAGCAGGGCGATGCCGCATTCGTGCTGGAGGAAGTCGCTCATGGAGGTGGGCCAAAGGTAAGGTTGAGAGCGAGCGGCGCTGCGCGCCGCAGAGCGAGAACGAGGTTGAGGACGGAAGGGGTAGAGCGTCTGGAAACTCAAACCAGCG
>JBMTYE010000002.1:0-31165 GCA_049454255.1 Flavobacteriales bacterium | reverse complement strand
TGTACCCGGACCCCATTGTGTTCACGCCGGTGTTCGGGGCGGGGTGCGACAGCACGTTTTGGTCGGGACCCTCCATCGTTTCGACGTCGGGCGATTGCGACGGTATTGACATCCAACCCGCTTCCGCTGGGACCGAGACGTACATTTACACCGGCATCAACGACTTCGGCTGCACGTTCGAGCTCCCGGTGGAAATCACGGTGGTGCAGGGGCCTGAAATCGATATTTCAAGTGCACAGTCCTACTGCGGTGCACCCATCGACCTCGAAGCGACGGTGACGAACCCGCAACCCGGCTACACCTACAGCTACCAGTGGGCGCCAGGAGGGTTTATCGTCGGCTCGTCCACCGGTACCAGCGTGACTGTGGACGACGTGGACGTGCTGACGAACTTCTCGTTTACGGAGGACGTGTCGGGTGCCCAAACCGACAACTGCTCTGCCACGGCGACCGTCGCCGTAAATCCCCTGGTTCCCCCGGTGGACTTCGGGCCCATCGACCGGTTGATTTGCATCGGTGAGGGCGTCGCCCTCGTTGTGGGCAATCAGCCCGCTGGTCTGGACGAGTACACCTACGTTTGGACCCACACCTACGTGGACAACTTCGGCGTCACCCAAACCGAACAAGTCGGCACCACCCCCGCCCTCGAAGCCACGGAGGCCGGCACTTACAACGTGGTGATTTCCATGCCTGCGCCCTGTACTTGGACGGCAGAAGGGACGTTCATCGTCGAGACAGAACTCTGCGAGCTGACCATTCCGAACGTCTTTTCGCCGGACAACCTCGGCAAGAACGATGCCTTCTTGATCGACGGGCTTGATGCCTACCCCCGGAGCACCATGCGTATTTACAACCGGTGGGGAGCACTCGTGTACTCGCACGATGACTTCGGGAACACGGCGGGCTGGGACCCGTCGCCTGAGGAAGCTTCAGAAGGCACCTACTATTTCGTGCTCGGCATCAACCGGACCTCCGTGGAGCTGAATGTGGTGGATGAAACCGGCGGCCCGTACGTCATCGACGGAGAGGGGATGCACTACATCAGCGGCTCCTTCGCGCTCGTGCGGTGAGCGAAAAGGCTGTTCCGTTGTTCGGCGGGCATCCCGGGGGGGTGCCGACGTACCGCGATGCCGTCGAGGAGCTCGGCGCCGTGGCGGAGTTGCTCGCGATCGAAGCCGCCGAGGAGG
Organism: Flavobacteriales bacterium; assembly: GCA_049454255.1. GTDB lineage: Bacteria > Bacteroidota > Bacteroidia > Flavobacteriales_D > Sanyastnellaceae > CAMCYM01. The sequence continues at coordinate 29,978 of JBMTYE010000002.1, read as the reverse complement.
CGGAGCGCATGGCGGCGGCCATCACCGGGGCGCCGATGCGGGTGCGGCGGGCGGAAGGCCTGACGTGGTCGCCGGTGGAGGTGGAGCCGGGCGAGGGTGCGGTGGGCGGCATGGCGTCTGTGGTGGTGCGGTGGCGACCGGGTTCGGGCGAGTTGCAGGCCTTCCGCGCCGGTGCGCCGGTGCTCCTTTCCGCAGTAGATGGATCGGATGAGCCGCGGCGCGGCATCGTCCGGTCGGCACGACCGGATGAGCTCCAGGTCCTCCTCGAAGGACCGCCCCCGAGCCGCAATGAGTTGCACGGGAGCTGGACGCTCGACGTCCGCCCGGACGAGCGGTCAGCGAAGACCATGGCCTGGGCGCTCAGCGAATGGCTCAATGCGACCTCGCGCGAGCGGAAGACCTTCCGGGACGGCCTGCTCGGGTATGCGGAACTGCCGGAACCGCTGGGGCCGGTCGCGGACGGGGTGGAGCTCGGCGAGTTGAACGGTCCGCAGCGGGCGGCCGTGGAGGCGGTGCTTGCGAGGCCGCCGCTGGCGCTGCTGCACGGTCCGCCGGGTACGGGCAAGACGACAACCCTGGTGGCCGCGATCCGGGGTCTGGTGGCGGGCGGCGAGCAGGTCCTTGCCACTGCCCCGAGCAACACCGCAGTCGATGTGCTCGCCGCCAAATGCCGCGATGCCGGCCTGCGCGTGGTCCGCATCGGTCACCCGGCCCGCATCGACGAATCGCTGCTCGCCAGCACCGTCGACGCCCTTGTGGAGTCGGATCCCGGCTACCGCCAGGTCCGCGAGCTCCGCCGCCGTGCCACAGACGCCTTCCACAACGCCGACCGCAACCGCCGGTCCTTCGACGCCGGCGACCGCCGGGACAAACGCGCCTCGCGCGACGAAGGGCGCGACCTGCTCCGCGAAGCCCGCGCCACAGAAGCCTACCTCGTGGACCGCGTGCTGCGTGAGGCCGACGTGGTGTGCGCGACCCTCATCGGCACGGCAGACCCGCTGCTCGGCAGCCTGCGCTTTCCGGTCGTCGTGATGGACGAGGCCGGCCAAGCGCTCGAACCCGCCGCCTGGGTGGCCCTGCTGCGTGCAGACCGCGCGGTGCTCGCCGGCGACCCCCAGCAACTCCCGCCCACGGTGCGCAGCCTCGAGGCCGCCCGTGGCGGATTTGACATCAGCCTGCTGGAGAAATGCATGGACCGGCACGCGGAGGCAACCGGTCGTTCGTACCTGCTCAGCGTGCAGTACCGCATGCACCGCGCCATCATGCAGCCCCCTTCGGATGCGTTCTACAACGGCGCCCTCGAAGCAGCACCCGCCATCGCCGAACGCGGCCTGCCCGGTCTCGCCCCGTGGGTCTTCATCGACACAGCGGGGTGTGGGTTCGAGGAGCGGAGGGAGGAAGGAGCGGAGAGTACCTCAAACCCCGAGGAGGCGGCCTTCGTCGTGGCCCGCATTGCAGAACTGCTGGCCGCAGCGCCCGAGGCCTCCATCGGGGTAGTGGCGCCGTACCGGGCCCAGGTGCAGGAACTCAACGCCTGCATCGCACAAGCCGGCTGGTCGTCGGCCGACCGGGCCCGGGTCGAAGTGTCCACAGTGGACAGCTTCCAAGGCCAGGAGCGGGACGCGATGGTGCTGAGTTTGACCCGGAGCAACAGCGACGGCGAAATCGGCTTTCTGACGGAATACCGGCGCACGAATGTGGCGATGACCCGGGCGCGGGCGCATCTGCTGATGGTCGGCGACAGTGCGACCCTGGCGGCAGATCCGTTTTTCGCTTGGCTCCTCGACCGCGCGGAGGCCGACGGGGCCCACCGCAGTGCGTGGGACTGGATGTAGTTAGAAGACTTCGCCCGTTTCCTCGTCGACGGACGCCGCGAGGGCGGCGGTGACGGGTGTGGCAGGGCGGCCGCCTTCGGTCTCGTCGAGGGGGTAGACTGCGGCGATTTTTTGGTAGCTGATCGAGGGGATGACGTAGCCGATGCCGAGGTTGCGCATGTGTCCGGCGACCTTGTCGTAGGCGTCGCGGACGTCGGCGGCGGAGAGCAGGATGTTTTGGTTCGTTTCTTTTTCCACCCCTTTCTGCTCGTCGAAGGAGGTCAGGGCAACGACCACGCGGAACCAGGTGTCCGCGTCATCGAACCGGATGACTTCGTGGAGGGGCGATTTCGTGATGGAGACGATTTCGAACGGGCGGATGCCTTCCTCCTCACAAATCGTCGCCATCCGGTATTCGGCCTCGGTGTAGGAATACCCGTCGAGCACATAGGCTTCGGTGACCTTGATTTCTGCGCCATCGCTGTCGTGCCGGACGGACTTCACGCGGCAAGTGAACCAATGCTTCGTCATGACGCGAAGGTAGGTGCAGCGATGCTCGCGGTGATGTGGTCTGCCAAACCAAGTGCACGCAAGCCGTCCTCGAGTGCAGCAGGCCGGACGCCCGCAGCAAGCGGCTGTCCCGCTGCCGCAGCCAGGAAGGTCCGCAGCTCCTCCAGCAGGGCGTTCTGCGCCCCGACGGGAAGGTCCACCGGTCCCTCCGGCGTCCACCGAGCTGCCGTCCGCGCCGCGAAGTCCACATGCACCCCGCCCCCGGTTCCCCAAGCGTCCCACGACCTCACCCGCACGGGACTCACCCGACTGGCGGTCAGCACCGCCCGGCACCCGTCGCTGAACGTGAGCCGCACGTGCACGACATCGAGGGTGTCGCTCACCACCCGCTCGCCCCACGCTTCTAGGCCCACCACCTCGCGGTCCCGCACCGCGAGCAGGGCATCGAGGTCGTGGATCATCAGGTCGTGCACGACGCTGACTTCTGCCCCGCGCGGCGTGAACGGCGCGAGACGCTGCGCTGTGATGTGGCGGGCATCGAGGAGGTACGGCAGGGCCGCGATATAGGCCGGATTGAAGCGCTCGATGTGGCCCACATGCACAGTGGAACCGGCGGCCAGCGTGCGCAACGAGGCGCCTTCCGCAGCGGTGGGAGCGACGGGCTTCTCGATGAGCACGTGCTTTCCGCGGGCGAGGGCCTCGCGGGCGCAATCGACATGGCGCGGTGTCGGTGCGGCGATCACCACGGCGTCGACCGCGTCGAGCAGGTCCGCGTAGCTCGAAAACACCGGGACGCCAGCCGAGGAGGCAGCGGCCGGGTCCGGGTCGTACACGCCGACCAGTCCGCCGAGTTCCTTCAGGCAGTTCACGTGGAAACGGCCGAGATGTCCGACGCCACACACTCCGGTTCTGAGCATGGGCGGAAGTTACCGAACGGGCCCTATCTTCCGCAGTGTGACGATACGCGACGACTACCGACACAAGGGATTGAGGCGCAAGATGTTGGACGAATTGCGTGCACTCGGTGATGTGCGCGAGGACGTCCTCGAGGCCATGGACAAGGTGCCGCGGCATGCGTTCTTGAGCTCCGCCTTCGAGCAGTTCGCCTACGCAAACAAGGCGTTTCAAATCGGGGCTGGCCAAACGATTTCCAAGCCCCACACCGTGGCGCGGCAAACGACGTTGCTGGGTTTGGCACCCGGCGCGCGGGTGCTGGAAATCGGAACGGGAAGCGGCTACCAGTGCGCCGTCCTGTGCGCTATGGGCTACAAGGTCTACAGCATCGAGCGGCAGCGGGAACTTTACGAAAAGGCCGGCCCCATGCTGTCCGCCCTCGGCTATCGGCCCGAGCTCTTTTACGGCGACGGCTACAAGGGCAAGGCGGTCTTCGCCCCATTCGACGGCATCGTGGTCACCTGCGGCGCCCCAGAAGTTCCCCAGGCCCTCCTCGCCCAACTCGCCATCGGGGGCACCCTGGTCATCCCGGTCGGCGAAGGCGAAACCCAGGTCATGCACACCTTTCTGCGCACCTCAGAATCCGCGTTCACCCAACGCGAACACGGGGTGTTCGCCTTCGTGCCCATGCTCGCCGCACGCATGCCGCGCGCGCCGCGGACGACTTAAAGCAGGCCTTCGACCGGGCCGAGTCCTTCCCGCACGACTTCGGGGGTCGCTCCCGTGCAGTCGATGACGGTCGAGGCATGGAGGTGTCCGTAGCCGCCGTCGATGACGAACTCCACGCGGTCTCCGTAGCGTTCGTCGATGAGCTCGGGATCCGTCGTGTACTCGAGGACCTCGTCGTCGTCGTGGACGGAGGTCACGACGAGGGGCGCGCCGTGCGCGGCGAGCAGGGCCTGCGCGACCGGGTGGTCCGGAACGCGGATGCCGATTGCCTTCCGGTTCGACGTGAACCATTTGGGCACCTGGCTGCTCGCCTCGAGGATGAAGGTGTAGGGACCGGGCAGCGCCCGCTTCATCAGCTTGAAGACGTCGTTGCCCAACGGTTTCGTGAACGCGCTGATCATGGACAAATCCGCACAGAGCAGCGAGAAGTTCGCCTTTTCCGGTCGGATGCCTTTCAGCCGCGCGAGTTGCTCGAGGCCTTTCGAGGAGCCGAGCGCGCAGGCGAAGGAATACACCGTGTCCGTCGGAACCACGAGCACGCCGTCGGATCGCAGGGCCCGCACCGCTTGGTCTAACCGCCGGGCGTCGGGGTTGTCGGGGTGGATGCGGAGCAGCACAGACTTAGGCGTTGACGCGGGCGTGATCCGCGAGGAACTGCTCGAGGCCCTTGTCGGTGAGCGGGTGGCTCAACAGGCCGAGGATGGCGCTGAGCGGTCCGGTCATAACATCGGCGCCCAGTTCAGCACAATCGAGGATGTGCATGGGATGGCGCACGCTCGCCGCGAGGATTTCCGTGCCGAAGTCGTAGTTGTCGTAGATGGTGCGAATCTTTTCGATGAGCGACAAACCATCTGAGCCGATGTCGTCGAGCCGGCCGATGAACGGACTGACGTACGTGGCCCCGGCTTTTGCGGCCACGAGGGCTTGTCCAGCGGAGAAGATGAGCGTGCAGTTCGTTCGGATGCCTTCGTCGGAGAACGTGCGAATGGCTTTGATGCCATCCCGGGTGCACGGAACCTTGACGACGATGTTGCTGTGCAGCGAGGCGAGCAATCGGCCTTCAGCAACCATCCCAGCGTAGTCGGTGGCGATGACTTCTGCGCTCACATCACCGTCCACGATGTTGCAAATCGCGCGGTAGTGGTCGTACACGGCATCGTCCCCGCGGATGCCTTCTTTGGCCATCAGGGAAGGATTCGTGGTGACTCCGTCGAGCACGCCGAGGTCGTTCGCTTCGCGGATTTGGGCCAAATTCGCTGTGTCGATAAAGAACTTCATGCCGCGAAGGTACACCACCCCGCAGACCCGGTGCAGTTGTTGACAACTTCGTCGAATTGTTAAAAACCCTGCATACTTCGTGGGCAAGTCGTGCGTTTGAGTCCCGAACCGCGGAAGGTGAAGGGGTACCTTTGCCGTCCGCTTACCCGAACGCCTTGCGCCAGCCGTTTTCACCTCGCCTTTGGGTCCTGCCGCTTGTGGCTGCGGCCTGCACGCCCGACCCAGGCGATGTGCCTCATCGACTGCACATTCCGGACTGGACGTTCGCCGTCGAGCCCGGCCAAGGGGAGCCCACAGAGCGCATCGAAGAGGTCTGGGTCTACACCGAGCGCGGCGTTCTGGGCGCGTTTCCGCTGCCCGCCGACATTTCCCTGCTGCAGGAGGACCTCGGCCCGTCGGAGTCGCTCACCCTGCTGCCTGGCATCCGCGCAAACGGGGTGTCTGCGAGCCGCAAGCCGTATCCGTTTTACCGGACGGTGGTGCTGGATTTGGCCATCACCCCAGGTCAGCAAGACACCCTGATTCCCGGTACCGGCTACGCGGACGGCGTGGAGGTGGTGGTGGCCGAAGATTTCGAAACGGCGAACCGATTCAGCGAAGCGGCCACCAGCACGGCGGAGGTGGTGCGCACGACGGATCCGGATCTCGTACTCGACGGCGAGGCCAGTGGCTATATCCTGCTCGGTCCGGATGCGCGTGTGCTCACCGCGACGACGAACGAGCAGCAGTATCCGCTGCCTGCAAATGGGACCGTTTGGCTCGAAATCGACTACCGTTGCAACCACGAGTTCGCGGTCGGTTTGCTCGCAGTCAATGGGTTGAACACGACGCGCACGCCCATTCTCGTGCTCCGCGCGACAGAGGGCGAGCGGAAAAAGGTCTACCTCGACCTCGCACCCGTCGTGCGTTCGCTTCCCGGGACGGACTGGTGGGAGCTCACTTTAGACGCCGCGTGGGACGGAACGACGGCGGGCGCATACGTGGTGGTTGACAACCTGAAACTCGTCACGTTCGAATGAGGACACGAGCGCTGCGCGCGGCCTATGTCGCTTCCGATTTGCTCTCGGCAGCCGCGTCGTGGACGGTGTTGTACGTGTTTCGCAAGGTGTGGGTCGAACCGAAGGCGCTGCGGAATCCCGTGGAGTTAGAGTTCAACGAGCGGTATGTGCAAGGCCTCGTCGGTGTGGCGGTGTTTTGGGTGGCCTTGTATGCGCTGGCGGGCATGTACCTGCGGCCGATGCGGCGGCACCGCATCCTCGAGCTGGGCCAGGTGGCCTGGACGACCCTCATGGGTTCGCTCGTACTGTTCCTCGAGCTCATTCTCGATGACACGGTGGCGGGGTACCGGCACTACTATGCTTCCCTCGCTGTGCTTGCTTCGAGCCATTTCGTGCTGACGTTGCTCGGGCGGTTAGTGGTGACCACCCGTACGGTGAAGCGCATTCACCGCGGCGTGTGGGGCTTCCCGACGCTGGTGGTGGGAGGCGACGAGCGCGCGTTGCGGATGGTCGAGGAAATTCAAGCATTGCGCCGCAATCCGGGGTTTCGTTTTGTGGGCTTTTTGCAGGCCAACGGGAAGGATACCCACCTGGCGGCCTTGCTTCCCCGGCTCGGATCCGGCGCGGACCTGCTGGCCACGGTGCGTGCGCACGGCATCGAAGAGGTGATTTTGGCCATCGGCAGTGGCGACCGCCCGGTTCTCGAACGCGTTCTGAATGAACTCGATGGCACGGGGGTCGAGGTGCGCATCTTGCCCGATATGTACGACATCCTGAGCGGCAGCGTGCGGATGTCCAGCATCTACGGCGCGCCCCTGATGGAAATCCACCGCCACATGATGCCTCCGGCCCAGGTGGTCATGAAGCGGGCCATGGACCTCGTGGTCTCCGCGGTGGCGGTGGTGGTGCTTGCCCCGGTGTTCGTCGCCATCGCAGCAGCTGTGCGGGGTTCGTCGCCCGGGCCGGTGTTCTTTCTTCAGGAGCGCATCGGGCGGTACGGGCGACCGTTCCGAATCATCAAGTTCCGGACCATGTACCTCGATGCTGAACGCACAGGTCCGCAACTCAGCCGAGACGACGATCCGCGGATTACCCGCGTAGGCCGGTTTCTGCGCAAGTCCCGTCTCGATGAACTTCCGCAGTTTTTCAATGTGCTGAAGGGCGACATGTCGCTGGTGGGACCTCGGCCGGAACGTGAGCATTACATCGCGCTCATCCTTGAACGGGCACCGCACTACCGCCACCTCCACCGCGTCCGGCCCGGCATAACCTCTTGGGGCCAAGTGAAATACGGCTACGCGACGAATGTGGACCAAATGGTGCAACGCCTCCGCTTCGACGTCATGTACATCGAGAACATGAGTCTCGCGCTGGATTTCAAAATCCTGTTCTACACGGTGTTGACCGTTCTTCGGGGTCGCGGAAAGTAGAATTTATCGATTTATAACGCTTTTTGGGCGAAATTTGGTGGATGCGCGGTTTCGCGTTCACCGGTCGCCTGGGGGTGCTCGTCCTGGTCGCACTCGGCGCCGGGCCGACCGCCTACGCCCAGCCGCAACTGCGCGGAAGCCGCACTGCCTCCTTGACCATCAACTACTGGTCCACCGCGCCGGACGATCGGGTCCGCCGGGCCCAGGAGGCCATACTCGACAACATTGAGCTGTACCTCGAAGGGGCGGTGGAGGTCCGCGACGGCCAAGTCGCATGGAAGGTGCCCGAACGGACGCTCGTTCGCACGATGGAAGAGGTGGTGCGCGAGGTGCTCGCGTGGCAAGGATTGCGCGAGAAGGTGCCGTTTGAGGGGTTTTCGGAGGAGGTGATGTTGTTGCTGCGCGATGTGGCGGAACTCGACGAGCGCGATGTGGTGCGGTCGCGAGCGGGGTCCGGGTCGGCGCTCGGGACTGCTGAGCGGCTGTACCTGCTCATCACGGGACGGATCGGGGAGGTGGTGCTGCAGGCCGGCGCCGAACTGGGCTACTTCGTCAACCGGGGACTCATCGAGCAGTTGACTGCGACGGAGCAGGTTCCCGCGGAGGACGTGGAGGCCGTGCTGCGGGAATGGGGCAGCTTCGATCCGGAGGCGCCGCTGCGCCCGCTGACCATCGACCTCAGCGCGGACACACGGGATGCCTTAAGCCGGGGCGATGCTTCTGAGCTGGCGCCAGCGCCGAGCCGGCCGGCGGAGGGGGTGGCGAACGGGGCCTTGCTCGACCGGGTGGTTACGCTGCTCGAACGCCAAGACCAGCGGCTGACGACCCTGGAGCGGGATGTGGCGGCGTTGCGGGGGAAACCTGTGGAGGCCGATCCGGAACTCGCGGCGCTGAGGTTGCCGGAGGCCTTCGATGTGCGGTTTGGCAGCGGTTCCGCTGCCCTCGGGCTCAATGCCTCCCTTCAGCTCACGGAGGTGATGGACCTGCTGACGCGCTATCCGCAGCTGCGCGTCGTGCTCACTGGCCATACGGATTCGGACGGCGAGCGGCAGGCGAACCTCGAGCTGTCGCGGCAGCGCGCGGAAGCCGTGCGGCGCTTCCTGCTGACCAGCGGGGTGGACGGGCAACGTGTGCTCGTGAACTACGTAGGAGAGGAGCAGGCCACCGCGCGCGGCGCCGCGGACCGCCGGGTCGTGGTGTCGTTTTACGCCCGGTAGTTCTGTCCGACCTTCGTGCCATGAAAATCGTGTGCATCGGGCGGAATTACGCCGACCACGCTCGGGAGTTGGGCAATGCGGTGCCCACGGAGCCGCTGTTTTTTCTCAAGCCAGACACGGCGGTGTTGCGGGCCCACCATCCGTTTTACCTGCCCGACTGGACACAGGAGGTTCACCACGAAATTGAGCTTGTCGTGCGCATCGACAAACTCGGCAAGGCCCTCGCACCCGAGTTCGCCCACCGCTACTACTCGCGGGTGACGGTCGGCATCGACTTCACCGCCCGCGACATCCAAGACGCCTGCAAGAAAGCCGGCGCACCGTGGGAGAAAGCAAAGGCCTTCGACGGCTCGGCCGTGGTGGGATCCACGTGGTGGACGGTGGAGGAACTCGGGGGCAACCTCGGCGCCCTGGAGCTGGGATTGCAGCGCAACGGGGCGTGGGTGCAGCAGGGGACGACCCGCGACATGCTCTTCACGGTGGATCAGTTGATTGCCTATGTGTCGCGGTTCATGACGCTCAAATCCGGCGACCTCCTGTTCACGGGAACGCCCGCAGGAGTCGGCCCCGTGGCATCCGGAGATGTCCTGGAGGGCTTTCTCTGCGGGCGTTCTGCGTTTTCTATCGCGGTCCGCTGACCTTACGGATTGAGGTCGAGGCAGACCTCGTCGGCGATCCGTTCCCGGAAAACCACCTCCCCGTCGAAGACGTCGAGGACGTTTTCTGCATCGCGGCGGATGCTGCCGGCGAGGATGGCTTTGCTCAGTTTGTTCAGCACTTCTTTCTGGATCAACCGCTTGAGCGGACGGGCTCCCATGTCTGGACTGTAGCCTGTCTCGGCAAGCCAAACCAGCGCCTCCTCCGACACATGCAAATCGATTCCGGCCTCCTTCAGCCGTTCCCCGAGTCCGCGGAGCTGGAGTTCCGCGATGCGCCGGACGTGGCTCCGCTGGAGCGGGTGGAACACGATGACCTCGTCGATCCGGTTGAGGAATTCGGGCCGCACGAGCTTCTTCAGCGCGAGCTGCGCGATAGCATCCATCTCGGCGATGACGTCGTCGGTGATGCGTCCGCGGGCCCTGTCGAAGCACTCTTGAATCCCATCAGAACCTGCGTTCGAGGTCATGATGATGATGGTGTTGCGGAAGTTGACCGTTCTTCCTTTGGCGTCCGTCAGGCGCCCATCATCGAGCACCTGCAGCAGCACGTTGAAGACGTCCGGGTGGGCCTTCTCGATCTCGTCGAGCAGCACGACGGAATACGGCTTCCGGCGCACCGCCTCGGTGAGCTGGCCGCCCTCGTCGTGTCCGATGTAGCCCGGAGGCGAACCCACTAACCGGCTGACGGTGTGCGACTCCTGGAATTCGCTCATGTCGATGCGCACCATGGCCTGCTCGTCGTTGAACAGCAGGTCGCTCAGCGCCCGGGCGAGCTCGGTCTTCCCGACCCCGGTCGTGCCGAGGAACAGGAAGCTGCCCACGGGACGGGTCGCGTCGCTGAGTCCGGCCCGCGATCGGCGGATGGCGTCGGCGACGGCGACGACGGCCGCGGTTTGGCCCACCCCCCGTTCGTGCAAGGAATCCTCGAGACGGAGCAGTTTATCTTTCTCACTCTCAAGCATTCGGGCCACCGGAATCCCGGTCCAATGCGCCACCACGGCAGCAACCTCGGCGGCATCCACCTCTTCTTTAATCAACTTCATCCCTGATTGCAAATCGATGAGTTGCGCGCGCCCCGCGGTCACCGCAGCTTCCGCTTCTTGGATACGTCCGTAGCGGATTTCTGCCACCTTGCCGAAGTCTCCCTCGCGCTCGGCGCGTTCTGCTTCGAGCTTGAGGTGCTCGATCTCTGCCTTCCGGGCGGCGATGCCGTCTGCGATGTCTTTCTCGCTGCGCCACTGGGTGTGCAGTCGGTCGCGTTCCTCCTGAAGATGAGCGAGTTGTGCGCCTAACTCGGCGAGCTTCACGGTGTCTTCTTCGCGGCGGATGGCCTCGCGTTCGATTTCGAGCTGCAGGATGCGCCGGTCGAGCTCGTCGAGTTCCTCGGGTTTCGAGTTCATTTCGAGGCGCAGCTTGGACGCTGCTTCGTCGATGAGGTCAATCGCCTTGTCCGGCAGGAAGCGGTCGCTGATGTAGCGGGTGGACAGGTCGACCGCCGCAAGGATGGCCTCGTCGCGGATTTGGATGCGGTGGTGTTGTTCGTACTTGTCCTTGATTCCCCGCAGGATAGAGATGGCGTCTTCGCGGTCGGGTTCTTCCACGAGCACCTGTTGGAAGCGCCGCTCGAGGGCCTTGTCTTTCTCGAAGTACTTCCGGTATTCGTTGAGGGTCGTCGCCCCGATGGCCCGCAGCTCGCCACGCGCCAAAGCAGGTTTGAGGATGTTTGCCGCATCCATCGCGCCTTCGCCGCCCCCCGCCCCGACGAGGGTGTGGATCTCGTCGATGAAGAGGATGATGCGGCCATCGGCATCTTGGACTTCTTTGACCACGGCCTTCAGCCGCTCCTCAAACTCGCCCTTGTATTTCGCGCCGGCCACGAGTGCCCCCATGTCGAGCGAATGGATGACCTTGTCGTGCAGGCTGTCGGGCACGTCGCCGGCCACGATGCGGTGGGCGATGCCTTCGGCGATGGCCGTCTTTCCGACGCCCGGCTCACCGATGAGGAGGGGGTTGTTTTTTGTGCGGCGGCTGAGGATTTGGAGCACTCGGCGGATTTCCTCATCCCGCCCGATGACTGGGTCGAGCCGGCCTTCGGAGGCCAGCGCATTCAGGTTGCGGGCATACTTGCCGAGCGCCTCGTAGGTGCTCTCGGCGCTGGACGAGGTGGTCGATGCGCCTTTGCGGAGCTGGGCGATGGCTTGGCGCACGCCCTCAAGCGTGGCGCCTGAATCCTTGAGCACCTGGGCTGCTGCGTCGTTTTCGCTCAGCAGCGACTCGAGCAGGCGGTCTGAGGCGACATACTCGTCGCCCGCCTTGCGCGCCGCGCCTTGTGCCCGCTGAAGGACTTGCACCGCACCGCGCGACCAACCCGGAGAGGCCCCCGCGACACTCGCTTGGCCCGCGACCATGCGGTCGACGGCAGCGACTAGTGCCTTCGTATTGATGTTCAGCCGTCCGAGCAGTCCCGGAACGACGGGGTCCTCCACGTGCAACATGGCGTGGAGCAGGTGCAGGGTGCTGATTTCCGGATGGTTGCCGGTGAGGGCTTCTTGTTGCGCCCGGTTCAGAATCTCCTGGCTTTTCAGAGTGAAATTTCCGATGTCCATGGGGTGTGTTTTCCCCGTTTGCGGCAAAGGGTGCGCCACGTTCGGGGGTGCGACAAGTTGTCGTGTTTTTCCCGCTTCGCGTGCCAAATTGACTGAAAGACACTACCTTGCCGGCATGCAAACCGGTCGCCACCTGTGGTTCATCGGCTTCATGGGCGCCGGCAAAACCCACTGGGCCGCCCGGGCCGCCGCCGTGCTCGGCCGGCCCCACCTCGACCTCGATGCCGTGCTGGAGGCGCGGATGGGCCGCACCATTGCCGAGGCCTTTTCCACCCTCGGGGAGGATGCCTTCCGCGCCCTCGAGTTCGAGGAGTTGCGCCGCATCGCCGCCCTTGCAGAGCCCCATGTGGTCTCGACCGGCGGCGGAACGCCAGATCTTCCCGGGGCGTGGGCAGTGATGGAGGCCTCGGGTCGTGCGATTTGGCTCGACGTGGCGTGGCCGGATCTCGCAGCACGACTTCACCAGGAACGCGACCAGCGTCCTTTGCTTTCGGGCGCCGATTGGGAAGCTCGGGCACGGGCGCTGTGGTTGCGCAGGAGGCCTGTGTATGCCCGCGCACTTGAAGTTTGGCGCGAGCCCAGCGAAGCCCAAATCCAGGCCCTCGCCCTCCGGCTTCAGTCGACGAGATAGGCCGCGTCAGTCGCCGCCGGGCCTTCCGCTGCAGTCTGTACCTCGATGTGTTCCTTGAGCGTCGTGCTGAGCGACAGGCCGCAGATGTCGGCGCGCACAGGGAAGCGGCGGTGGATGCGGTCGACGAGCACGGCTGCGGTAATCTGTGCCGCACCTGCATCGAGAACCGACCGTACGGCGTAGAGCAAGGTTCTACCCGAATTCAGCACATCGTCCACCACCACCGCAGAACGCCCCTGCACCAGGTCGGTCGGCCCAGAAAAAACTGCCGGAACGGACTCCGGCGCAGGCTTGTGCAGGGTCAGGGTGAGGTGCTGTACCTGTACGTCTGGAGCAATACTCCGAACGATGCGGCCCAACCGTTCCGCCACGGCTTCTCCCTGGCCGGCGATTCCCACAATGGCGATTTCTGCTTCGTGCGCATGCACTTCAAGGATTTCGCGGGCCATGCGCTGCAGCTTGCGCTCGATTTGGTCCGCGGTTAGGATGCAGGTCTTGCTCATGCCGGTTCAAAGATGGCGATGGTTTCCACGTGAGCGGTGTGTGGAAATTGGTCGACCAGCTGAAGTTGCTTCAACCGGTAGCCCCACTGCTCAAGCAGGACCACATCGCGCGCCTGTGTTGCGGGGTTGCAGGATACGTAGACGATGCGTGCCGCCCCGAGTGCCGAGATTTTCTGTAGAGTCTTCGGGGCGATTCCAGCGCGGGGCGGATCCACCACAGCGCAGGCAATGCGGCCGGTGTATTCCGGATGCGCCTCGAGGAACTTGCCCACGTCTGCGGCGTGAAACGCCACGCGCTGAAGGTTGTTGCGCTCTGCAGACTTTCGCGCATCCTCGACAGCCGAGGGGACAAGCTCAACTCCGACGACCTCTGCAGTGGTCCCACGTGCAATGAGTTGGGCCATGGTGCCTGTGCCGCAGAAAAGATCGAGGACGACGCCCGCGGGCCGCTCATGTTCCACGGCCTTGACGACTTCGGCGTATAGCCGCTCGGCGCTGGCGGGGTTCGTTTGGAAGAAGCTCGGCATCTGCACCTGGAAGGTCAACCCGGAGAGTTCTTCGTGCAGCGTTTCCGAGCCGTAGACCAGTCGCCGCTGGCCATCGCGGGCCTCGACACGCTCTCCCGTATCGTCGTTGACGGTGTGGAGCAGGCCTTCGAGCCGAGCGCCCCAAAGCTCCTGGACGAGCGCCGTGAAGGCTTCGAGGTCGAACAGGTCGCCTCCATGCGAGGTAGTTACAAGGTTTGCAAGCAGCCCGTTTGTTTTTCTGCTTTTGCGCACGGCAAAAAAGCGGAAAAATCCTTCCCTTCGCGGGGCATGCCAAGCAGGTAGCCCAGTCGCTTCGCACCACGCGCGGATCCGGTGCAGCGAACCTTCCACGTCAGCGTCGAACAGGCCGCTGTCGCGATCGAGGTTTTCGACGGCCCACCACGTTCCTCGCCGCTTGAAACCGAGGCCGAACCGGTCTTCTTTTTCGCCGGTCTCGGGGTTGTGCACGATGGCGCCGAAGCTGTACTCCATCTTGTTGCGGTAGTGCCAGGAATTCGGAGAGGCGACGATGCCGGCATAGCGGGCCTGGAGGTCGGTTTGGCCGCCTATGCGGCTAAACAACTCTAAAGCTGTTTCTTCCTTGTACTTCCGCTGGAGCTCGATGGGAATGCGCGCATATGGAGCGCCTGGAATCTCCTGAAAACCCGTGTCTTGCTCGACTTCCGCGCGTTCGAGTACGTCGACCAGGCTGCACTCCGCATGGCGTGGCTTGCACGAAACCACACGCGCCCGCACCCGCTGCCCCGGAAAGGTATTCTCCACGAAAACCGTGAACGGACCGGCGTCCGTTGCCACACGCGCGATGCCCTTCCCGCCGAAGGCATAGCGCTCGATGGTGAGTTCGAGTTCCTCACCTTTCCGAAAGAGGCGTGCGCGTTTCAAGGATGCGAAGGTAGCTCCCGCGAAGAGGGTATCTTGCGGTCATGTGGTTTCTGCTTTCTGGAGCATTTGCCGGGGCGGTGGCGGTGCCACAGCCGGTTGACACGGTGTGGCATGAGTTGGGTGTGGCCACATTCAACGTGCGCTACGACAACCCTTCCGACACCCTGCGGTGGGCAGACAGACACCGGGATGTTGCTGCGGCCGTCGCGGGTTTCGACCTCATCGGCTTCCAGGAGGTCCTTCCGCACCAACTGGACGACTTGCGCGCCGACCTGCCTCACTTGGCATCTTTCGGAACCGGGCGGGAGGCGGACGGGAGCGGCGAGGCTTCTCCGGTGTTTTGGAATCCGGACCGGTTGGATTTTTTGGGGGGTGATGTGCGGTGGCTTGCGCCCGACTGGAACGTGCCCGGCACCTTAGGTTGGACAGCGACGCTGCCCCGGGTAGCTACGGTGTGTTCGTTTTATGACCGGCATTCGGGAAGAATTTTGCGCGTGATTGTGACCCATTGGTGCCACGAAAGCGCCGAAGCCCGGCGGGGCTCAGCGGGTTTGATCGCAGGTTGGACGGGCTGGGACGAGGAGGCCGAGGCCATCGTGCTCGGCGACCTCAACGCGCCAGCCGAGACACAGGAGGTGCAGGAGTTGATGGAGTTCGCCGATTTAAAGGATGTGTATGCGGTGGCCAAATACCGATGCCGCCCCGGGTACGGGACCTTCTCAACCTTCCTTCCTGCCCACCTCGCGGCCGCCCCGCGCATCGACCACATTCTCGTTCGGGGAGCCCGCGTCAACTGGACCTGTGCAGACGAGCACATCAAGTGGGGGGTGTACATTTCAGACCACCTTCCGGTGCATGCCATCCTAGAGATCAGCGAGAAATGAAAACGACCGGTCTGCTGCTCGCGGGGCCTGCGGTGTTCATTGCCTGCGGATCTCTGCTCCCTGCGCTCGTCGGCTGCACTCCGGCCGCGGCGTGGGCCGTGGCGTCGGTGCTGTGGATGCTCGTCTGGTGGATTGCCGAAGTCCTTCCCATTGCGGTCACTTCGTTGCTGCCCATCTTGCTCCTTCCGGCCACGGGGGTGCTCCCGATGGATGCGGTCACCACTGCATACGGTTCGCCGTACGTCTACCTGTTTCTCGGCGGTTTTCTGATCGCTATTGCCCTTGAAAAATGGGAGGTTCACCGGCGGGTTGCATTTGCGATTTTGTCCCAAACCGGCACCTCGGGCCGCAACATCGTGCTCGGATTCATGCTGGCGACGGCCTTCCTGAGCATGTGGATTTCAAATACCGCCACGGCGCTGATGATGCTCCCCATTGCGCTGTCGATTTCAGCCCACATGCCGTCGCAGCGGGCAACTATGGAGCCGGCTCTCTTGCTCGCGACGGCGTATGCAGCGAGCATCGGGGGGGTAGCCACCTTGGTGGGAACACCGCCGAATGTGGCGATGGCGGCTATACTGTCCGAGTCTTTCGGGATCGAGGTGTCGTTCTTCGGTTGGATGGTCATTGCTTTGCCGTTTGCGGTTGTTCTGCTCATGCTTGTGTATGGTGTACTCACGCGATGGATCTTTTCAATTTCTGGTGAGGAGGATCCCATTGCCCGTGAGCACATTCACGAAATCGGACGAGGACTTGGACCTTGGAAGACACCAGAATTGCGCGTCGTCGGTGTGTTTGTCGGGACCGCTTTACTTTGGATTTCAGGTGGATTCATTCGATCGGCAACCGGATTTCCCGTCCAAGACACCTGGGTTGCTATTCTCGGCGCGGCTGTTCTCTTCGTGCTGTCCGAGGGTGGGCAGGAGGGAAAGCGCCTGTTAGATTGGGAAGATGCCAAACAACTTCCGTGGGACATTCTCTTGCTCTTCGGGGGCGGGCTTGCTGCGGCAGAAGCCCTCTCAACAACAGGAGTGTTGGAAGGAATTGCCACATACTTTGCGACGAATTCTGCCATGCCCTGGTGGGGATTTGGTCTGGTTCTCGTAATCGTGACGCTGTTTTTGACAGAAGTCATGAGCAATTTGGCCTTGGCCGTCGTGCTTGTTCCTATCGTTGCGGAGCTGGCGCCCGGCCTCGGCTTGCATCCGTTGACTCTTGCCGTTCCTGTAGCCCTAGGGAGCAGTTGCGCTTTCATGTTGCCCATGGCTACACCGCCTAATGCGATTGTGTTCGGGAGTGGACGTGTGCGCATGGGCCAAATGGTACGAGCAGGTTTCTTGTTGAACATTGCCGCGTGCATACTTGCTTACCTGTTGATGGTATTCGTTTTAGAGCCGGGCGCATCCACTTGGATTGATACCCATGGAAATTTGGCTGATTGAGGGTCCGAATCTGAACCTTGTAGGTGTTCGAGAACCCGAACACTACGGCAGCAGTACCCTGGATGAAGTGTGGGAGGACTGGCGCACGAACTGGTCCTTGCGTGGGGTGAAAGTTCACCGGTTTCAATCGAACCACGAAGGGGACTTGATCGACGCGCTGCACCGCGTGGGGTTCACTGCAGATGCGATCGTGCTCAACCCCGGTGGCTATACCCACACAAGTGTCGCTTTAAGGGATGCAGTGGCTGCAATCCGCACTCCTGTGATTGAAGTACACCTTTCCCATATCCACTCGCGTGAGGACTTTCGCAGCGTTTCCCTCGTGAGTGCAGTGTGCCGAGGAGCAGTCTCCGGATTCGGTCTCGACGGATACAGGTTGGCCATTGAAGGGTGCATCACATTCATGGCGAGAGGATGAGGACGGATAGCTGGCTGAATTGCCCGGGCACATCCAGGGTCTCCGCACGGACGATATAGATTCCCGGTGCGAGCGAAGATGAATTCCACTCAACCGTGCCTGAGTGAGCGTCAGAACGCGCGACTCGGGCTCCCTGGGAGTCGGATACCGTAAATCTCCACATGCTGGTGCCCCAGTCTGATGGGGGGATGAGCCGTGCCAGGCCCCTGCTCGGATTCGGCACGATTTGCAATCCTGCGGCAGCCTCATCATCATGGGACCGGGGGCGAGTGTCTCCGGCTTCGGTGATGGGACGATCACCGTCCGCGGTGCAGGTGCGAGGGAGTACAGGAGCCGGGTCGGAAAGCTGTGCTAAACCAGCAGGGCAGTCCGTGCAGTGCAAGCCTTGAAGTCCGAGCAAATAGGGTGTGCCCGGAGAGCTCCAAGGCCAAGCATTGCCGGGGGCAATGAGCTGGCATCCTGTCTCGCACGCAACGTCACACGTGCCCGCAAATATGGCCTCGCTCCACATCCCGAAGGCATTTTCTCCATGGGCCAAATCGGGAACCGGTGCTTCGGAAAATTCGATGTGGTTCCGGTTGTCGTGGAATTGGTTGTGGGCTTGCGCGCCCATGTCGATGTTTCCGCCGATACCTATAGAAAGCGCGGTAGTTAGATCTGCAAATGTGGAGCAGCGGATCCGGATCTCGGCCTGTGAGGCGTTCAGGCCCAGTTCCGCATCTGCGAAATTGCAGGCCTCAATTGCAGTGGGTCCAGAGCAGTCTGAAACCCGAACAAGAGGGGCTTCATTCCCAGCAGGGTCAAGGAAAATACTGTTCTCAATGCGGGACGGGAAATCGCATTCCGTGGCCACGAGGGGAGAGGATGTGAAGGTGCAGGAGTTCAGGCGAAAGCCCGAAGCTTCAAGTTCGAGGGGGGCTGTCTCCCAAGAACAGTGCGTTGCGCGGAACGAAGCGCCTGAAGGGTGTTCGTGGTGGGTAGAGATTCCGTAGCTCTGGACGGACCGGAGGTCGAGGCGTGCATTGCTGCGAAGAAAGGCCGTCCATTCAGGGGCACGCAACTGTACGGTATCGAGTTCGGTGGTGGCATGGAGGGCGAGTTGCGCGGAGGTGCCAAATCGAAGTTTGGCCTGCGCTACAGACCACCTTCCGGGGCCGTACACCCCGAGGCCGCCTTCAGACGCTAACTCCAGCAGAGTAGCGGCGGCAGATATCCCACGGAGCGAAAAGTGTCCACTCTCTATGGATACCGTGGAAAATCCTGTGACTTCAAGTGCTCCAGACCCGAAGATCGATGTTTCACCTGCGGACTCGAGTCGGCTTGAATTCAATGAAATACGCGTTTCGTTATCCTGAAGCTTGAGGGTTCCACCGGGTTCTAGGCGCAGGGTCCCACCTGGATGTACCGCGATGCGTGCGGTGCTGTGGAGTTCTGCTTCCGTTGTGGCGACGATGAGGGTTGCACCCGCGTTGAGTTCAATCGATGAGGAGGGGCCGAGGTGAAGTTGGCTACCAGGTTCGAGGACCAGGGTTTGCCCGGCGTGGAGTCGGAGAGTTCCCGGCGCCTCTGACGCAGGCCAACCGATGGTCAGGGAGGTGCCAGTCCTGAAAAGCAAGGTGTCCGCACAGGGTTCAAGTTCAACCTCACGATGCACCTGGATCCCACCGGGTGCGTTGAGGTTCACGCCAGGGAGCCAATGGGCATGGTGCGATTCGTTATTGTATGTCAGCAGAGTACTGGATTCTCCGGGTGTATCGAGGTACAGACCTCCCCCGATGATGTAATCGAGCAGCGTAGAAACATGGTCTTCGATGCTACAGTGGGAGGCGGATGGCCTGAAACTCGGTTGGATGGATACTTCGTCAAAAGGCGTTTCCCCTCCGTCTTCCCAAAGGGGCAGGTCGAGCGCCGAACGGGCGGGGATGAACACAGTTTCTTCTTGCAGTGCATTCACCTCTAATCCGGCTTCCGACAAGGCCTCTGCGAAGCTACTCAGGTGTCCCGAGGTGCTTCCGGGGAGGGCTTCCCAAACAGGCGTCGAAGCAAATGCATGGCCTATGTAGCTGTACCACAGGCTTCCTGATTCGAGCGGATCGGGCTGTGGTAGGGACAAATCACAGGTGACGTAGGAGCTGCTGGAGGAAGCAGGGTGCTGCGGGTCGCCGGGGAGCGGATACACATCGACGTGGGCCCATTCCCACCCCCAAATCCCCGCCGATGCCGACAGGAGCGGCCCGGTGTCCAGCAACGGGGGGCCATCCGGGCGTCCGTCAGAAACGGCTAGGCACAGGGGCTGCTCCGGCAGACCCATAGCATGTAATTCTGCTTGCAGCGCCTCGAAGTCGCTCAGGTTCGGCCCCGGGCGGACGGCGAGGAGCTCGCGGGCTGCGGGACTGTTGAGGGCTTCAAGCAGGGCATGGGCAGGGGCTGAAATAGCGGCTAGTGCGGCAATGGCTTGCTGCATACCGACGGGGATGTAGGCGCCGCGGAAGGGGCTGTCCAGGGCGATGAAGAGCCGGGTGCACGATGGGGTGCCGGAAAGTTCCAGGCTGCGCAAGGCATGACGTGCGATCAGGCCACCCATACTGGCGCCGACGACGACGAGGGGTTCGTTGCCGGATTTGGCCGCATTGCACAGCGCAAGTACATGCTGGACCAGCGCGCTTTGGGCGGTAACCGACCGGGTGCCGTCAGAAAAATCCACATACACGAGATCCATGCCCGCAGCGTACAGACTGTCAAGCAGTTCGGGGAAATACTCCGTATCCGGATAGGTGCTTTCTGTGCAATGCCAAAGCACTTCCCAGTGCATATCCCCCGCACCGACCATCGGAACGTGACTCGACAGCCCCGGATCGAATCCTTCGACCACGAGGACAGGCCGGTCGAACACCTGGTCGCTCCCCAGCCGGGGCAAGGCCCAGCCCTCGACCGCTTCCGAGCCAGCATACGTGCCGACCCACCAGGGTTGTTCGGGATCCGCCACGGGCCACGGCGGCAGGTCGGGCAGCGGTAGGTCGCACGGCGGCATAACACGCAACACGAGGTCCGCTGTCCCATCCGGGGTGGTGAATTCAAAGTGGATGCTGCTGACCGAACTTCCGACATGCACTGGGACGGGAAGGCCGGCAGTGACTGCGAACGGCACACCGTCCACCGACAGGCAGACTACGGAATCCAGCACCACGAGCTGTTGCCAACCCGGATACAAGTATTCCCTGCTGCAGGCAAGAGCAACCGGTTGCAGGCTGTCCCCCGGGAGCAGGGCAATTGCCAGACCGTGATGCGCCTTGTCGGCGGCACGCAGGCGTTCGCGGAGGGTAGATTCAGCTACAGCCAGGTGGCCTCGGTTGCGGAGTTCGAAGCGCTTTTGGGCATGCCAACCCGGCACCTGCTGGGCGTGCAGGATTCCCCCGGCGCAGACGGCCAGGAGCACAAAAAGCAGACGGTACATGGTTTAGGGAGTTACAGGTACGACAAGGGTGTCTAAGGCTGGGCCGGCCGGGGTCGTAAGGACCCCACAGTACCGCACCATGCCGTCCGGCATCCGCGCATGCACGGACCACAGCCGTTCTTCAGGGCCGTCCGAGGGCGGGAGAACATCGGGCCAGGTAACGGTTGGCCTGCTGGGCTCTTGGGGGTCGAACCACGCGTCTGCATGGGTGGCAAGGCCTTCTGCCCACGCGGCGGTCGGGTCCTGCGGCGCAGTCCACTGCGGAAAGACGAAGTACTGCGCGGGTGGATTCCACAGTCCCGGGGTACGGCTGAGCTGAAACCGGTACCACGTCGGCGTCGCCGCCCCCACCGTCCAAACCGCGGCCTCAGGCGCCTCCAGCACCACCCGCACCGCCGGCATCCATCCGGCCTCCCGATGAAACGCGGCAACATCCAGCGCCACCGGCATTCCCGATCGCTCCCACGTCACGCCAGCGGCTCCGGCCCGGAGCGTGTCGGACAGCACCGTGTAGGGCGAGCCGCTGCCAAACGTGCCGTCGGATGGACGTCGGCCTAACACGCGCACCCACGCCGAATCGACGGGACTGCCATCGCTCCAACACACACGGATGCGGTGATTTTCAGGCACGGGCAGCTCCCGCGCACAACCGAGGACGGCACAGGCCGCCAGCCAGGGAATCAGGTGGTTCATGCCGCGAAGCACGCCCGCGGTTCCGGGCGGCCGACGCGGAGTTCACCGGCGGAGGTCAGGGGTTTGTGCCTGTGCCCGAGGCACGAAATTCGCTGATGGCGCGGTCGAGGACGGCCGCCAGGGCGCGGGCCTCGCGGTCAGGGAGTTGCATGCCGAAGGGCACCGTCCGCCCGCGGTAGCGCAGGTGCAGGGACTCCCCGCCGATGATCCACGGCTCCACGTCGAGCACATCGAGGAACTTGCGGGGATTGCGCGGCACCACTTCGAGTCGCGTCACGTCGTCGAGTGCACACACGAGCGCCCGGCCTTGCGTGCCCCAGGCGCGCTTGTAGGTGAGCTCGCCTGCGCGCACGCGGATGCGCTCGCTGCCGATTTTGCGCCACAAAAGGACCTTGCCGATGCGCACCGCGAAGAAGGCCCAAAACGCCAAACACACCGCCAGAAACAAGCCTTCCTCTGGCGTGGCCGCGATCCACCAACCGTAGGCCATGCCAGCCCCGGCCAGCCACCAGCACCCGTACCACGTGGCGATGGCCGCAAAGGTTCGGGGGGCGATTTCTTGGGATACCACGACCGTTAGGGCATCCGGGTGACGAAGCCACGTGATCCGCTGCCCGATGCACGTGGGTTCAGTGCGTTCCGAGGGCTTCGGCATAGGCGTCGAGGTAGGAGGGAAGGACGCGGTCGATGCGGAAGTCGTCTGCGCGTTCGCGGGCCTGGACACGGAATTTGGCCAGCTGCTTCGGCTCCAGGAGCCGAAGCGCATGGGCCGCCATGCCCGCCACATCGCCCACTTCCGACAGCAAGCCGGAAACGCCGTGGCGAATCACCTCCGGCAACCCGCCCGCATGCGTCGCGAGCACGGGAACCCCGGCCGCCATGGCCTCGAGTGCCGCTAGACCGAAGCTTTCGGATTCCGACGGCAGGATGAACAGATCGCTGACTTTCAGTGCTTCGACCGGGTTTTTCACTTTGCCGAGGCAGATGACGTCCTCCGAAACGCCGAGGGTGCGGGCGAGGTGTTCGGCAGCGGGCCGCTCGGGGCCGTCACCGACCAAGAGGAGTTTGGCCGGGCGCACGCGGCGCACCTCGGCGAACACGCGGACGGCGTCGCAGACGCGCTTGACCGGCCGGAAGTTCGAGATGTGGGTGAGGATGGGCTCGCCGTGCGGCGCGATGCTCGCCCGGAATTCGACATCGGGCTCACCTGCCATGTGGTCCGGATGGAAAAAGTTGGGCACCACGCGGATCTCCCGGTTCACGCCGAAGAGCTTGAAGGTGTCCGACCGCAGGCTCTGCGACACCGCCGTCACCGCATCGGAAGCGTTGATCGCGTACGAAATCACCGGCTCGAACGCCGGGTCGCGGCCGAGCAGGGTGATATCCGTACCGTGCAGGGTCGTCACCACGGGCAGCCGGATGCCTTCCGCCGCGAGGATGGTCCGGGCCATGATGGCCGCGCTGGCATGCGGAATCGCGTAATGCACGTGCACGAGGTCGAGGTGGCGGTTGCGCGCGACTTCCACCACTTTGCTCGTCAGCACAAGCTCGTACGGCGGGTAGTCAAACAGCGGATAATCTGTGACGTTCACCTCGTGGTAGAAGATGTTCGCCCGAAAACTGCCGAGCCGGGCGGGCATATCGTAGGTGATGAAGTGGATTTCGTGGCCCGCCGCAGCGAGCGCCTTTCCCAGTTCCGTTGCTACCACCCCGGATCCCCCGAAGGTGGGGTAGCACACCATCCCGATCCGCATCATGCGGCGAGGCCCAAAAGCTCCCGGTACACCACCCGCTGCACCTCCGTGCGCACATTCATGTCGGCCAGTTTCGTGTTTGACGCGTCGGGGTAGACCCGGTTGCTCAGGAACACGAAGACGAGTTGGTGCTCGGGGTCGGCCCAGGCACATGTTCCAGTGAAGCCCTGGTGCCCGAAGGTTCGCGGCGAGGCTTCTGGACACGTCGGCCCGGGTACACCTACTGGAGTCGGCCGGTCGAACCCAGAGGCTTTGCGGTTGCCTGGGTACTGGTTCACCGGGGCCGTCCAGGCCGCCACCGTCTCAGGGGCAAACACCTGGCGCCCAGCGTAACTACCACCGTTGCAGAGCATGGCCATCAGCCGGGCCAAATCCAATGCATCGCTGAACACCCCCGCATGTCCCGCCACCCCTCCGAGCAGGGATGCGCCGGGGTCGTGCACATGGCCGCGCAGGATCTGGTTTCGGAACCGCGGTTCGCGTTCTGTGGGCGCAATCCGGGCGGTCCCGAATTTCCGCAAGGGAGTGTATCCCATGGTCTCGAGCCCGAGCGGCGTATAGATCTCGTTCTGAACGACTTCATCGAGGGGCGCTCCGGCGTAGCGCTCGACGATGCGCTGCATGGCGTAATACCCTAAATCACTGTATTTCAAAGTTCCTACAGGCGAGAGGGGGGTCGATACGATGCGTTTCCACACCGAATCCTCCCACGCGGGGGAGATGTACAGCCGGTCTGCGATTTGGCGCGTGTGGGCCGCCGTCGGGGCGGGTGCAAGGGCTCCGGGGGTGGCTTCGACTTCCGCGGAAAACGGGAGGAAAGGCGGGAGCCCTGCCTGGTGCGCGAGCAGATCTTGCAGGCTTCGGCTGCCGAGCGGGGTGCCGTTCAATTCGGGAAGCAGCAGGCTGAGCGCTTGGTTGCGGCGCACCTTGCCCGATTCTTCTAACCGCATGAGCGCGAGCGTAGTAGACGCAATTTTTGTGATGCTGGCCAAATCGTACACGGTTTCGCGCGTCACCGGCGCCTTGCCGTCCACCGTGCCGTAGGCGCCGTCGTGAATGATGCGCCCGTGGTGGGCTACGAGCACCCGACAGCCGGGCATGGCCCCTGCGGCGATGGCATCTGCTACGACCGCGTCGATGCGCGCGGCGCCCGACCACTGCTCGGGATTCCAACCCAGCCGCTGGCCGCCCTCGAGCGGCAGGCCTTCGCCCGAACGGAAGGGGCCTGCACTCACCGGCAACTTCCCTGCCGCGCGTCCTGCCCCGGCGACCGCTTCAGCAACGACGGCTTGGGTGCGTTCGTCGTCTTGGTAGGCGACGAGCAGCAGGTCCCATTTCGCCGCTTCGGTGCACCGGGCGAGCAGGTACGGGCTTCCGTAGACGATAAGGCCCACCTTCGCGCCGCGTGCGCGTGCGGCCTTGCCCGCGGTGAAGATGCCTTGCAGGGTCTCGTCGGCTACGCCAAACCCTTGGCCCGGTTTGCTATTCGTGCCGCGCAGATGAAACAGAACCACATCGCCAGCGGACAGTTCTTTCGGGAGCACCTGAGGCGATGCCACGCTGCGCACGGCGGGCGCGCTGCCGAGGACTTTGCGCAAGGGGGCGTCGAAGCCTTCTGGGGCGGCCCCGGTTCCCGCCTGGACCGAGAAAATCCGCTTGCATGCTGGTCCGACGGGCAACGTGTTGTCTGCATTGCGGACTACTGTCAGGGCGGCAGCAAGCAATTCCCGGTGGAGCGTTTCTTCTCCAGCGAAGGAATAGGGCGTCCCACGAGCGGGCACAGGATCGGTAGTGCGGAGCCAAAATTTGGCCTCGAGCACCCGCCTGCAGCGGTCGGCGATGGCCGCGGAGTCGATTCGGCCGGCTGCAATGGCTCCCCGGATTTCGGCAATGGCGTCGGCAGGTTTGCCGGGAAACACCAGCACATCGTTCCCTGCGATGAGCGCGTCTGCATGCGGCGTTTCTGTCGCCGCAAAATCTGCAAACCCCTTCATCG
The DNA here is from genome assembly GCA_049454255.1 of Flavobacteriales bacterium. GTDB lineage: Bacteria > Bacteroidota > Bacteroidia > Flavobacteriales_D > Sanyastnellaceae > CAMCYM01. The sequence goes on along the minus strand of JBMTYE010000002.1, from coordinate 4,638 downwards.
TCAATGCATCCGTGAAGGTGAGGCCCTGGAACCCGATGACCTTCCGGAGCAAGGAATCCACGATGGCCGGCGAGAGAGTCGACGGGACACCCGCGCGGGATTCGAAGGCCGGCACGTTGAGGTGGGCGACCATCATGGCTCCCACGCCTGCGGCGGCGCAGGCCCGGAACGGCGCCAGTTCGATGGAGTCGAGCCGCAGTCGGTCGTGGCCCACTGTAGGCAGGGTGTAGTGGGAGTCGCTGTCGGTGTCGCCGTGGCCTGGGAAGTGTTTGGCCGTGGCGAGGACACCGCCGTCTTGCAGTCCGAGGGCGTAGGCAGTCCCGAGTTGTCCCGCCCACTCCACGGATTCGCCGAAGGAGCGGTTTCCGATGACCGGGTTTGCAGGGTTCGAGTTGACATCGACGACCGGAGCGAAGTTGATGTGTACGCCAGTGGCCCGCAGGGAGGCGGCGACGGCTTGGCCCCACCTGCGGATGAGTGCTGTGTCCCGGGTGGCTCCTAAGGTCAGCGCCCGCGGCCAGGACCGGGTGGAATCGAGCCGCATGCCCAGTCCCCATTCAGCGTCCGAGGAGAACCAGAGGGGAATGTCCGTTTCGGCGCGTAACCGGCGGATCCGTTCGCGTTGCAGTTCTGGGCCACCTTGCATGCAGATGAAGCCGCCTACCCCGTAATCACGCACCCATCCTTCGGCCTCGGCCCAGTTTTCACGCTCCGGCTTTGCATAGACCGGGGGCATGAGGAGTTGGGCGATTTGGCGGTCGAGCGGCAGGGTCTGTAGGACCGAATCCGCCCATGCCATGGCCGCCGGAGTGCGGTAGGCTGGCTGAACGCCGACAGGCGGCCGCTCGGGAACTTGAACCTCCCCAGCAACCGGTTCAAACCACCCGTCCCAAACCGACGCCGCAGAAATCACAGCTGCTGCTCCGGCAACCAAGGATACTGGGACTAGCCAACGTGCGATGCGCATGGGGTCAGGGGGTAGGAGTGAGGCGGCGGGCATGGGCGAGCAGGAACTCGAACTGCTCGTCGAGGGTGAGGTGGCTGTTGTCGAGGACGATGGCGTCGGGGGCTTGGACGAGCGGCGCGACTTCGCGGGTCGAGTCGATGCGGTCGCGTTCGATGACGTTCGCGAGGATACTCTCGAACGTATCCTCCCGTCCGTCCGCACGAAGTTCAGCGAGCCGCCGGGTGGCCCGGACTTCAGGAGAGGCGGTGACGAAGAACTTGAGGTCGGCCTTCGGGAGGACCACCGTGCCGATGTCGCGGCCGTCCATGACCACACCGCCCATGGAGGCCATGCGGCGCTGGAGATGCACGAGTTTGGCCCGGAGCGCCGGAACGGTCGCGACCGGGCTCACCCAGCGCGTCACCTCCGCCGAACGGATTTCCTTCTCGACATTGATCCCGGAGAGGTAGGTCTCTTGCCTGCCCGTGTTCGGATTGTACTTGAATTGGATGAACAAGCGGTCGAGCGCGGCTGTCAGCCGGTCGCTGTCGAGGCCTTCCGGCCCGATCGCCCGCTCGCGCAAGGCGAACAAGGTGGCCGCCCGGTACATGGCCCCGGTGTCGATGTACACTAACCCCAATTCCGTGGCCAACGCTCGGGCCATGGTGCTCTTTCCGGCCGACGCGTGTCCGTCGATCGCGATCGTAATCCGATGGCGGTCCATGCCGCGAAATTAGGACGGATTCCAGGTCACCCCGAGGTGGGTCGAGGATCCGGCAAAATGGTAGGTCGCGCGGCTGACCTGCAGCCCGAACGTCTTGACACGGAACGAGATGCCCAACGCCAAACCCGCCGTGCCCGCCCGGCCGCCAGAAGCGAGCTCTTTTCGGCGGCGGTAATCGTACCCGATTTGGAACCGCAGCGCGTCCGAGAGGCGCAGCTCGGTGCCGAGTCCGACGTGGCGCATCAGCCGATCGCCGAAGGCCCACGTGCGGTTTGCAAGCGTATCCCCCGTGAGCGGGTCGATGCGGTCGTCGTAGATGCCCGGCGGAGCCAAATCCCAGGTCAGCAGGTGGCCTGCCCGGGCATACAAGGTGAAGGGGGCATGGGCAAAGCCGCGGGACACGCCGAGCTGAAGGTTCGCCGGATGGCGTCCGGTCGGCCACGTCCCGGACGCGCCAAACTGGCCGCCCCAGCCCGTCAACGCCGCCCCCACGGCCCAACCGCGGTCCGGCCACCGCCCGTGCACCCCGAGGTCTAACCCAGCCCAACCAACTGCCGCACGTTCGAGGTGCCGCATACCTCCCCACGCCGACACGCCGCCACTCCACACGCTGTCCGGCCGCCAGCTCCAGGTGCTCGAAACGGCATAGTCACCTCCCCGGAAGCTCCCCGTTTCCGCCCCGGTGGCATCGGTGCCCGCAAACGCCCCGTAGTCGTGCATCCGCGCCCCCACCGCCCACGTCCGTACCGCACCACCGGCTCCCGTTTTCACCCGCAACGGGGCAACGACCGAAGCGAGCCGCATACCGGCAAAGTAGTCCGTGAAATCTGCTGCAATCCGACCTTTGTCCTGCGGGTCGAGGAAGGCGGGTTGCATCGCCGCACCATGCAGGTCCGGCCGCAAGTCAGCGATGAGCGTGCCGCCGAGTGCCGCTGACCGACCTTCTGCAGGAGTCGAGAATACGAGGGATTCGACTACTTGGGCGGTCCCAGCAGCAGGAACAAGCAGCGCGGCAAGCCACGCATGTCGGAGCAGCAGGGTCATGCGATGGAACGCGCGCCAGCGACCTTTTCGTGCAGCAATGCCCGGTCAAGGACTTCGGTCATACGCTGTACGTACGTGAACTTGATGCCCTTGACGTAACGTGCTTCGATTTCACCGATGTCCTGGCGGTTGCGCTCGCAGAGGATGATTTCTTTGATGCCCGCGCGGCGTGCGGCGAGGATCTTCTCTTTGATGCCCCCTACCGGAAGGACCTGGCCTCGCAGCGTGATTTCGCCCGTCATGGCGAGGGCTTTGCGGATTTTGCGCTGGGTGAAGGCGGACGCGAGAGCCGTCAGCATCGTGATGCCCGCGCTGGGTCCGTCCTTCGGTGTGGCGCCTTGGGGCACGTGGATGTGGACGTTCCACCGCTCAAACACATCGGGATCGAGACCGAGTTCCTCGGCATGGGCCTTGAGGTACTCCACGGCAATGACGGCGCTTTCCTTCATGACGTCGCCGAGGTTGCCGGTCAGGGTGAGTTTGCCCTTGCCGCGGGTCAGCGAGGTTTCGATGAACAGGATGTCGCCTCCGTGCGGCGTCCAGGCGAGCCCGGTCACCACCCCAGCCGTTTCGTTGCCGGCATATTTGTCGCGCTCGCGCGCGGGACCGAGGATGACGGGGAGGTGCTCGGGAAGGATGGCGGGCGTGTGCTTCTCCTTCAGTGCCAGCTGTTTGGCCCGGAAGCGGATGAGCTTCGCGACCCGCTGGTCGAGGCTCCGCACGCCGGACTCGTTTGTAAACGATTCGACGAGCGCCTCGAGCGTGGCTTCCGGGACCTCAATGGCCTCCGGCGGAAGTCCGGAATCGGCCAAATGCTTCGGAACCAGGTGCTGACGCGCGATTTGGACCTTTTCCTCGACGGTGTAACCCGTCACTTCAATGATCTCCATGCGGTCACGGAGCGCGGGCTGTATGGACGACAGCGAATTGCAGGTCGCCAGGAACATCACCCGGCTCAGGTCGTAGTCGAGGTCGAGGTAGTTGTCGTGGAAGGTGTGGTTCTGCTCGGGGTCGAGCACTTCGAGCAGGGCCGACGAGGGGTCGCCGTGGAAGTCCCGGCTGAGCTTGTCGATTTCGTCCAGCACGAACAGGGGGTTCGAGGTTCCGGCCTTCTTCAGGTTCGTCAGCACCCGCCCAGGCATAGCGCCGATGTAGGTCTTGCGGTGGCCCCGGATTTCCGCTTCGTCGCGCATCCCACCGAGACTCATCCGGACGTACTCGCGGCCGAGGGCTTTTGCGATGCTCTTGCCGAGCGACGTCTTGCCCACACCGGGAGGGCCGTACAGGCAGAGAATGGGGGCCTTCATGTTCCCCTTGATCTTCAGCACGGCCAAATGCTCGATGATCCGTTCCTTCACCTTTTCGAGCCCGTAGTGGTCTTCGTCGAGGATGCGCTGTGCTCCCTTCAGGTCAAAGCGGTCCTCCGTCACCACATTCCACGGCAGGTCGAGCATGAGGTCCACGTAGTTCGCTTGTACACTGTACTCTGCGGACTGCGTATTCATGCGCTCGAGCTTTTGCATCTCCTTTGCGAAGTGCTCAGCGGCCGCTTCCGGCCAATCCTTCGTCTCCGCCTTCAGGCGGCGTTCGGCATTTTCTTGTGCAGCCGGGTTGTTGCCCAGCTCCTCCTGAATTTGCTTGAGCTGCTGGTTGAGGAAGAACTCCCGCTGCTGCTGGTCGAGCTCGCCCTTCACCTTGCGCTGGATATCGCGCTTGAGGCTGAGCATGGTCTTCTCCTTGTGCAGCAGCTCGAGCACGCGGTTTGCCCGGGCCCGAATGCCCTCGACTTCGAGGAGGCCCTGCTTTTCCTGCACTTCGGCGTTCATGTTCGACGCGATGAAGTTCACGAGGAAGCTCAGGCTGTCGATGCTGCGGATGGCCAAACCGGCTTCGGACGGAATGCTCGGACTCAACTGAATAATCT
>JBMTYE010000001.1:0-36148 GCA_049454255.1 Flavobacteriales bacterium | reverse complement strand
TAATCGGACTGTTGCTGAAGCCGACGGTGTTGATGATCCGTTTGACCGCGAACATCACCGCAGGCCACATCATCATCCTTGCCTTTACCAGCTTGATTTTCATCTTCGGAAAAGGCGGCGAGCAAGCTGCAGCCGGGATGGGCATCGGGGTGTTTTCGACGCTGTTCATGATCTTCATGTACTGCCTCGAATTGCTCGTGGCGTTCTTGCAGGCATATGTCTTCACCCTCCTAGCATCGCTGTACTTCGGCGATGCGACCCAGGAGGCCCACCACTGAAATTCATTCACTCAATACCATCTCCCATTATGGAAATGTTGAACATCCTCCTCGAAATCGGACAAGGCCTCGCTGGCCTCGGTGCAGGCGCAGCAGCAATCGGAGCAGGCATCGGCGTGGGCCGCATCGGCGGTTCTGCACTGGAGTCGATGGCCCGTCAGCCGGAAGTCATCGGTGATATCCGTTCGAGCATGATTGTGGCTGCGGCGCTGGTGGAAGGGGTTGCCCTCTTCGGCGTGATCGTGTGCCTGCTCGTCGCCCTCGGCTAATCCCATGGGTGCGCTGCTGACTCCCGCGTTCGGGACGGTGATTTGGGCCACGGTGGCATTCCTCGTGGTCCTGCTGTTGCTCCGCAAGTTTGCTTGGGGCCCGATTTTGAGTGCGCTGCAGGAACGTGAGCGAGGAATCGCTGAAGCCCTCGGGGCAGCGGACCGGGCACGTCAGGAAATGGCCGCCCTGAATTCGGAAAACGAGCGCCTCCTCCAGGAAGCGCGTGCAGAACGAGACCGGATGCTGCGCGAGGCGCGGGAAATGGGCGATGCGGTGGTTGCAGAGGCCCGGGCGAAAGCGAAAGCCGAAGCAGACCGCGAAGTGGCGGTAGCGCGCGATGCGATTGCGGTGGAGCGGAAAGCCGCCCTCTCTGACCTGAAAGTCGAGGTGGCGAAGTTGTCGTTGGACATTGCTGAACAGGTTCTTCGCACTCAGCTGGATCGCCCTGCGGTTCAGACTGAGTTGGTGGACCGGTTGATTGAGGAATCTCCGCTGAACTGATCCATGGCAGCTCCACGTGTCTCCATCCGCTATGCCAAATCCCTCATCGGATTAGCTTCCGAGCGGGGTACGCTTGCTGAGGTCGAGCGAGATGTTCGTGCGATTCTTGCGGCCATTGAGGGCAGCCGGGAGTTAGAGCTGATGCTTGCCTCTCCGGTGATCAAAGCGGATGCGAAGAAGAACGTCATCGATCGCGTGTTCGGGAATCACCTGGATGCATTGACGATGGCGTTTTTGCAGATTTTGCTGACCAAAGGCCGTGAAGGTCTGGTCCGGTCGATCTGCGAGGCGACGATTCGGCTCCTTCGGGACATGCGGGGTGTGTATGCGGCGTCGATCCGCACGGCACAACCGCTCGCTCCGGAAGTACGTGACCGCCTTGTGGGGCGCCTGAATTCCCAGTTTCCTGGGGGTGTGGAATTGACGGAAGTGGTCGATGCCGAGGTGCTCGGCGGATTTGTCCTCCACGTCGGGGACCGCATGTTAGATGCTTCTGTGAAGCGTCAGCTCGCCCTGATTCGAAGGGAACTAACTGAAAACGAATACGAACCGGAGTTCTAACCGGTACTGACAACGCATCCAAACGATGGCAGAGATCAATCCAGCCGAAGTTTCCTCCATCCTCCGCGAACAGCTCGCCGGGGTCAAATCCGCCGCCGAACTGGAGGAGGTGGGCACCGTTCTCCAAGTAGGGGATGGAATTGCCCGCATCTATGGACTCACGCATGTGGAGTCTGGAGAGCTCATTGAATTCGAGAACGGTGTCCGCGGTATCGCACTGAACCTCGAAGAAGATAACGTGGGTGCGGTGTTGCTTGAGCCCTCGGGCGACCTGAAGGAAGGCGCATCGGTGCGCCGTTCGGGACGCATTGCCTCCGTGCGCGTCGGCGAGGGCATGCTCGGTCGCGTGGTGAACACGCTCGGAGAGCCCATCGATGGCAAGGGGCCCATCCAGGGGGAACTGTTCGAAATGCCGCTCGAGCGGAAGGCTCCGGGTGTGATTTTCCGTCAGCCGGTCGCTGAGCCGCTGCAGACGGGCATCAAAGCCATCGACGCGATGATTCCGATCGGCCGTGGCCAGCGGGAGCTCATCATCGGCGACCGCCAAACAGGCAAAACGACGGTCGCAACGGACACCATCATCAACCAACGTGAATTCTACGAGGCGGGTGAGCCGGTATTCTGCATCTACGTTGCCGTCGGCCAAAAAGGCTCCACGGTCGCGGGAATCCTCAAGACCCTCGAAGAGAACGGCGCCCTGCCGTACACGGTGATCGTCGCTGCTACGGCATCGGATCCTGCTCCGCTCCAGTTCTACGCGCCGTTTACCGGAGCTGCGATCGGTGAATATTTCCGCGATACGGGTCGTCCGGCACTGGTGGTGTACGACGATTTGTCGAAGCAAGCTGTGGCGTACCGCGAAGTGTCGTTGCTCCTGCGTCGTCCCCCCGGTCGTGAGGCCTACCCAGGTGATGTGTTCTACCTGCACAGCCGCTTGCTGGAGCGTGCGGCGAAGGTCATCGTGGAAGACAGCATCGCAAAGAACATGAACGACCTTCCGGAATCGCTGAAGGACAAAGTGAAGGGCGGCGGATCGTTGACGGCATTGCCCATTATCGAAACCCAGGCTGGCGACGTGTCGGCCTACATCCCGACGAACGTCATCTCGATCACTGACGGTCAAATCTTCCTCGAGTCGAACTTGTTCCTGAGCGGGGTGCGTCCGGCGATTAACGTAGGTATTTCGGTGAGCCGGGTAGGTGGAAATGCCCAAATCAAGTCGATGAAGAAGGTGGCCGGTACGCTGAAGCTTGACCAGGCGCAGTACCGCGAACTCGAAGCCTTCGCAAAATTCGGATCGGACCTGGACGAAGCCACGAAGGCGGTGCTTGACAAGGGCGAGCGGAACGTGGAAATCCTCAAGCAGGACCAGAATTCGCCCATGCCTGTAGAGGAACAGATTGCCATCATCTACTGCGGAACGCGTGGCTTGCTTAAGAAAGTCCCAGTAGCGCAGGTTCGGACATTCGAGCGCGAGTTCATCCAATACTTGAAAGTGAAGCATCCAGCAACGTTAGCAGCCTTGAAGGCAGGCAAGTATTCGGATGCGGAAACGGATGTGCTCGAAGCGGCGGCAGCAGAAATGACTGCACGCTACAACGCATAAGCCATGGCAGGGGGTCTCAAAGAGGTAAGGGAGCGCATCGCATCGGTTCAAAACACGATGCAAATCACGTCCGCCATGAAAATGGTGTCGGCGGCAAAACTGCGGCGTGCGCAGGATGCGATTACCCGGATGCGGCCCTATGCAGAAAAGCTGCAAGGGGTGTTGGCAAATGTCAGCGCTTCCCTTGAAGCTTCAGAAGGCATCTACTCGGTGCAGCGCCCGGTGCGGAAGGTGCTGGTCGTAGCGGTCACCTCAAATCGAGGTTTGTGTGGAGGCTTCAACAACAACATCCTGAAGGCGGTAAAGGCATTCACTGTACGTCATCCTGAGGCCCAGGTCGAGGTTTTGCCGTTGGGCAAGAAAGCATTCGATGCCTACAAGCGCAGGGACGACGAACGGGCCCTAGGTTTCGACCCTGATGCCTGGAGGGTATTCGACGACCTGAATTTCAACCGCGCTCGAATTCTTGCAGATGCTATTCTGCATCGTTTCGCAACAGAAGAGGTTGACCGCGTGGTGGTCCTATACAACCGCTTTGTGAACGCAGCGGTGCAAGAGGTGACTGTAGAGGATTTCCTTCCGTTGCTTCCGGTGAAGGGTGAGCGTGCAGGAGGGGATTACTTGTTTGAACCCTCGAAAGAGGAAATCGTCGAGCGCGTGGTGCCGAATTCGTTGCGGGTCCAGTTCTACAAGGCGTTGCTCGATAGCCATGCTTCAGAGCACGGTGCGCGGATGACGGCAATGCACCAGGCTACGGACAATGCCTCGGAGCTCATCAGAGAGTTGAAGATTTCCTACAACAAGGCCCGCCAGACCGCAATCACGACGGAGATCCTTGAGATTGTGGCAGGCTCGGAGGCACTCGACGGCTGATCGGCTGTAGCTTCGGCTGCATGGGATTGCAGATTCGGATTCTGGTTTCCATGCTAGCGTTAGTGATGCTCGCGCTCGCGTGCACGCTCGTCGTGGCCTATAGGAGAAGCGCAGCGCAGGAAAGAGCCTACAACGAACAGCGTCTGGAGCGCAAGGAACATGCAGTAGCGCGCAGCTTAGAATATGCCTTGGGGGGAGATGCTGGAGCCTTGGATGCGGTAGCGTTGGCAACGCGCTTTTCGGACCGCATTTGCGAACTGAGCGATGTCCATGGGGTTTCCATTTCGCTGTATACGCTCGAAGGTGAGTTGGCCATCAGTTCGACTGCCGGGGCCCCGTCGGATTCGACAGCGTGGTTGCGGATTCCGGAAAAAGTGATGGAGGGAATCTTTGAGCAGGGTCCAGGTCCCTCAGGGGTGTTGCGGGAATGGGGCGAGGACGTGGATTTCGGGGGATTCGTGCAAGCGTTCTGGATTTTTTCGGATGTGTCGGGTGAGCCGGTGGGGATTGCGAATTTTCGCTATGACAAACGGGCCTATGAGGGCGAGGACTTTGCGGGGTTTGTGCAGGGGTTAGCGCCTGTGTACATGGCCTTGTTGGTGCTGACAGTAGGACTTGCAGTTCTTTTGGCCCGCACGGTGACCCGGCCGATTCGGGAACTCGTCGATGGAATGCGTTCGTTGGAGCCAGGAGCGGACCCAGTGCAGCTCGAGTATGGTGGCCGGGATGCCATCGGGGATTTGGTGGAGCAGTACAATCGGTTGCACGGCCGTTGGCAAGAAAGTGCGGAGGCGTTAGCCCAATCGGAACGGGAGAACGTTTGGCGGACGATGGTGGCCCAGGTGGCGCATGAGGTCAAGAATCCGCTGACGCCGTTGCGGTTAGGCGTGCAGCATGTGGAAAAGGCTTGGCACGATCAAAGTCCGGATTTCGGCGAGCGATTGAGCCGTTTTACCGCGTCTGCGACGCACCAAATAGACGCCTTGACCGCCCTGCTCGACGACTTCACCCTGATGGCCTCAGTAGACCCAGAGAACGACAGAACGCCCGATTTGCGCTGGCCTCTGACGTCAGGGCTTGAGCTGCATGCAGCCGCTCATCCTGGGATACGGTATACCGCAGACTTGCCGGACAATTCTGTTGCTGTATTAGGCAGCGAGCGGCACTGGCTGCGGGTGGTAAACAACCTCTTGACGAACGCGGAAGAAGCGATTGCCGCGGTACCTGATCGAGCTGGCGCAATCCGTATTTCGCTCCACGTAACGGGTGGAACATGTGCTTTTGAAGTCCAGGACAACGGTGAAGGCATGGCAGAGGAGACGTTGAGCCACATTTTTGAACCGCGGTTTTCAACGCGTTCTCGGGGCTCGGGACTGGGGTTGTCCATGGTCTCAAACGTAGTCGCGCAGTGCGGTGGACGCATTTCTGCAGAAAGCATGCAGGGTCGAGGAACCACCGTGAAGGTGCAGCTTCCGATCGCGTAATTCACAGGTGGCCGGTGAACAACTCACCGATAGGATAGCGGGTATTCTCGAAAGGTTTCCGGAATATTGGCGGGATGTTAAATGTTCTTAACGCGAGAACTGGCTTTGAATAAAAATCCTAATCAACTGATTTTCAACCTAAAATTTGTTCAATGAAAGCAAAACTGCTGTTCCTACTCTCCTTTGCAGTAGGCCTCAGTTCTTGGGCACAAGCCCAAGTCCGGGGGACGGTAAAGGACAAAGCGTCTGGCGACCCGCTTCCCGGCGTGACGGTGATTGTGGAAGGCAAGACGAAAGGCGTGTTTTCCGATGGAAATGGAGCGTTCTCGATTGCGGCCGATGCATCGAAAGACGTGCTCATTTTCAGCTTTGTCGGGTACAACAACGTCCGGCTGCCCTTGAACGGCGCGACGTCTGTCCAGGTCTCAATGGAGAGCGGCGTTGCCCTCGATGAGGTCGTGGTAACCGCGCTCGGCGTGTCCCGGGAAAAGAAGGCCCTGGGCTATGCTGTCCAAGAGTTAGGCGGCGATGCCTTTACCGAAGCCCGCGCGGACAACATCGTTCGCTCGCTGACCGGTAAAGTCGCCGGCGTCCAGGTCACCTCGGGCACCTCGATGGGCAGCTCGTCGAAGGTGCTGCTCCGGGGCGCGAGCTCGATCACAGGCAGCAACCAGCCCCTCTTCGTGGTGGACGGTGTGCCCATGGACAACTCGGACTACGCGTCAGCGAACGTGCAGCGCGATGCCGGTGGATACGATTACGGCAACGCCATCCAGGACTTGAACCCGGACGACATCGAGTCGGTGTCCGTGCTGAAAGGTCCTGCTGCAGCGGCATTGTACGGTGCGCGGGCCTCGAACGGAGCCATCGTCATCACGACGAAGTCGGGCAAAGGCTTCCAGGCGTCCGGACGTCGCGGGATCGGCGTCTCCGTGAATACGGGGGTGATGTTCAACAACGTGTATGTCCTGCCGGACTACCAAAACCGCTACGGCGGCGGCGCCGGTCCGCAGTTCATCGACACCATCGGTGGCTACCCGATTCCGGACTACGGTTACGACGGATCGTGGGGCCCTGAGCTCGACGGAACGCTGGTCCGCCACTGGGACAGCTGGTACAACTACGAAGGAGATGAGCTGTATGGAGTTGCAGAGCCTTGGTCTCCTACAACGAGCGACGTCGACGAGTTCTTCCAAACAGGCGTCACCTACACGAACAACTTCGCTGTAACGGGCGCCTCGGACGGTGGTTCTTTCCGCCTGTCGTACACGAACCACGACCAGACCGGCGTCTACGAGAATTCCTCGTTGAAGCGGAACACCATCTCGTTCAGTGGCTCACAGCAGGTGTCAGACCGGTTGCGCGCGGACATCAGTGCGAACTACGTGCAGAGCCAGGGCCAAGGCCGTCCGCTTACCGGGTACGGCGAGTCAGTTATGAGCCAATTCACCCAGTGGGGACAGCGCCAGCTGCGTATGGACCGGCTTCGCAACTACATGAACCCAGACGGAACGCAGCGCACGTGGAACCGGAACAGCGTGGACGACCCGTCGCCGCACTACTGGGACAACCCGTTCTGGGAGCGGTACATGAACGTGCAGAACGACCAACGCGATCGGATGTTTGGCACAGCGACCCTCAACTACAAGATCAACGACAACTGGAGCTTGATGGGACGCGCGCTGACCGATTTCTACATCGACCGCCGCCAGGAGCGAATTGCCGTGGGAGGCGTGCGCGAGTCCTCGTACAGCGAGTACACCCGACAGTTGCAGGAAACAAACCTCGATGCGTACCTGAATTTCCAGGATGATTTGACGGACGCCCTGAGCATCAGAGGCTTCATCGGCGTGAACAAGCGGATGAACAACTACCGTCAGCTCGGCGCCTACACGCTCGGCGGCTTGAACACTGCGGGCCTGTACACCGTTACAAACGGGGTCGATGGGTATATCGTTTCTGACTTTGAGAACCAGCGCGTGGTCAACTCGTTGCTGGGAAGCGTGAGTTTCGGATACAACAGCAGCCTCTACCTCGACATTACCGGCCGGAACGACTGGAGCTCGACTTTGCCTGCCGAGAACAACAGCTACTTCTATCCGTCAGCGACGGCGAGCTATGTGTTCAGCGAGGTGTTTGACGTGCCGGCGGTTAGCTTCGGGAAGATCCGTCTCGGTTGGGCGCAAGTAGGCAACGACACCAGCCCTTACCAGACAGGAATCACCTACGCCATCAACCCGAATTACGGTAGCAACGGTTCGGCCACAGTTCCGAACGCGCAAAACAACCCGAACCTCCGTCCGGAGAAGACTTCCAGCCTCGAATTCGGGGTGGAAGTGAACTTCTTCAACGACCGGGTGCGCCTCGATGCAACGTACTACAATGCCACCACGGAAGACCTGATTTTCAACGTGCCGGTGTCGCCGGCATCGGGCTACAGCAGCACCGTGTTGAATGCGGGCAAGACGTCGAACAAAGGGGTTGAAATCGCGCTGGCTGCGACGCCGGTGGCCACTGAGGATTTGACCTGGAACATCGGGCTCAACTTTGCGAAGAACCGCAACGAGTTGCTGGAGCTGGCCGACGGGGTGGAGAACATCCGGTACAGCTCGCTCTTCGGAGTCACCCTCGAGGCACGTCCGGGCCAGCCGCTCGGAACGTTCTACGGCTACGACTTCGTGTACGACGACGCGGGCAACAAACTCGTGGACGACGACGGCTTCTACCTGAGCACGGACGAGGTGGTGCCGCTGGGCAGCATCCTGCCGGACTACACCGGTGGCGTGTTCACCGACATCACATGGAAGAACATCACCCTGTACGCGTTGGTCGACTTCCAAAAAGGCGGATCGCTCCACAGCTACTCGAACCAGTGGGGCAAATACTCGGGCACGCTGGCTGAAACGGCAGAAGGCGACATCCGGGAGAACGGCATCGTCGTCGACGGGGTGTACGCCTCGACGGGCGAGCAGAACACGTCGGTCATCGACGCGCAGTCGCACTTCTTCTACAACCAGGGCTATGTCATCCACGCTGCTGACCAGTACGATGCATCGTTCATCAAGCTGCGGGAAATGCGCCTCGACTACAACCTCCCTGCGTCGATGACGAAGGGCCTTCCGTTCTCGAATGTGAGCGTGGGCGTGTTCGGTCGGAATTTGGCCATCCTGCACAAAAACGTTCCCCACATCGATCCAGAAGTCGCAACTTCAGTTTCGAACATCCAAGGCTTCGAAGGCGGTCAGCTCCCGGCGGAGCGGACAATCGGTGTCAACCTGAAGTTCAATCTCTGATCCCCCCAGCACAGCAAAGCAATGAAAAAGCACATCTTTCTGGCGACGGGCGTGATCGCTGCCCTAGCCTTCTCGGGATGCCGAAAGGATTTCGAGGAAATCAATACCGACCCGAACCAGCCGACCGACGTGTCGCCCGGATTCCTGCTGACGGCGGCCCAAAAGTCCATCATGGACGAGACGTACGATGCGTTTTGGGGAAGCCGCGGCCACATGCAACTCGCTCAGTTCTGGGCCTCAAACCAGTATTCGAACGAGTCCCGCTACCAGTTCCGGAACGAAACGGCGAACGGAACGTGGCGTGACCTGTATGCTGGCCCGCTCGCGGACCTCCAGCAAATCATCGATTTGAACACGGAGCGTCCGGACGACATGGCCGGTTACGGCGCGAACGCAAACCAGATCGCCGTTGCGAAAATCCTGCAGGCCTGGGTGTACCAGCACCTGACGGACAACTTCGGCGCGATTCCGATGTCGGAAGCCCTGCAAGGCGCGGAAAACACCACGCCGGCCTACGATTCCCAGGATGCGGTCTACACCCAGTTGCTCGCGCTCGTGAACGACGCTCTGTCCACCATGGACGTGGGAGCAGCCGGCCCGCAGGGCGACCAAATCTACGGGGGCTCCATGGCGCACTGGCAGAAGTTTGGCAACTCCCTGAAGCTGCGCATCGCCATGCGGATGGCAGATGTCAACGCAGGCGTGGCCCAAACCGCAGCTGAACAGGCCCTTGCAGGTGGCGCAATCGTTGCGAACGCTGACAACGCTTTGTTCTCCTACCTCGGCGGCGCTCCGAACAACAACCCGATCAACGAAGATGCGAAGACGCGCAACGACTTCGCGGCTTCGAATGTGATGGTGGACTACCTCGCAGCACACGAGGATCCGCGGATGGCGGCGTTTTACGCCCCCGCGGCCAGCTCCGGTGCCTTCGTTGGTGAGGTCTACGGTTTGAGCGAAGCGAATGCCGCCCTCACGCCCGATGCCGACGTTTCCCAGCGTAGCGAGACCGTGCTGGCTGCGGATTTGCCGGGCATTTATTTCGACGCGGCCCAAACCCACTTCCTGGCCGCTGAAGCGGCGGAGCGGGGATGGGCAACCCCGTTGAGTGCCGCCGGCCACTACGAGGAAGCCATCCGGTTGAGCATGGCGTACTGGGGCGTGGATGCCGCTGCTGCTGACGCGTATTTGGCGCGGGCGGACGTGGCCTATGCGACGGCCCCAGGGTCGTGGAAGGAGCGCATCGGTGCCCAAAAGTGGATCGCCCTGTACATGCAGGGTGCAGAAGCGTGGGCAGAATACCGCCGCCTCGACTTCGGCATCCTGCAACTCCCGGTCGACGGGGTGTTGAATGGATCCGGCATCCCGGCCCGCCTGCAGTACCCGCTCGACGAGCAGACCCTCAACGCTGCAGAGTATGCCGGCGGGGTGTCCGCGAACGGCGGCGCTGATGATTTGGACACGAAAATGTGGTGGGACGTCAACTAACGTCCTTGCCCACGAAATGCAACAGGCCCGGCCGCGCGAGCGGTCGGGCCTGTGTGTTTTCGGTCGGCCGGGTTAGAACGCGGCCCCGACGGAGAGGCCGAGCTGCTGCGATACGGGAATGCGCGTCGCCCCGAGTTCATTCACATTCCGCTCGGTCCACGATCCCAGGGGCGGGATGCTCCAAGCGCTTTCGAGACCGATAATGAGCGCCCACACATGCAACCGCGCCTGCACGGAGAAGTGCTGGGCGGTCAGGATGGACGACGCGCTGGGAATCACGGCGGAAGGTGCGTCGTCGAGGTAGATGCGGTTGAAATCTTGGTGGTTGCGCAGGATTTGGGCGGCTGCTGCGGGCGCGAAGCGGTAGTACGCCGCAACGCCGAAAGCGGACCCCATCCGCCGGTTAACCCCCGCTTCGACGAACGGCAGCACCGCCAAATCCCCGATCACCGGATCCTCCGGCCAGTACCAATCGTACACATCCCTCAGTTCGTTGTAGTGGTCCATGAAGGCCCGTACGCGTTCATCCTGACCACTCAGTGCCACCTCGCTGCCGTCGCGCCGCTCTGCACGCGCGTAGTATGCCACGGGCATGTAGCCCACACCGAGGCTGAACCCCACTGGCAGCACACCGGTGCCGGAGTACCCGAAGCGCAGCCCGCGGACGGCACCGGTCGTACCGGCACGCGTGAGGAGCCAGGGGTAGTTGTTGCTGTTGTACGAGAACTCATTCACACGGAACTGCACCTCAGCGGCGGACAAGTCCGGGCGGGTATGCTGGTAGGCATTGCGGAGGATGGAGACGGATTCACCTTGATCGAAGGCATTAAGTCCCGGCGGGACGAGGAAGGCTTCCACACTCCAACGCGTGTCCGTGCGCGTGGGATGGGACGAGATCCACAACTGCAAACGCCCTCCATGCGAAGAATCTGCCCCGGCAGAAAGCATGGACGGGTCGATGCGTTGGCCGCTTACTGCGCTGCAGCAGGCGAGCCCTACGGCGAAGGCGAGATGCTTCATGGCTGAAACTCGAACCGTCCTCCGTACCCGGCCACGAGGCAGGTGGTCCGCCGAAACAGGATGGCGCGTTGTTCTTCCACGATGAATTTGGGGTTCACAAGCACATCGAATTCAGTGTCTTTTAAGGCCTTGTAAATGGCCGCCCGCTTCTCGCGGGTCACCGCTCCCGGCCCGAACGGCATCCCGGGAAAATCTGCCGTGGTCCGGTCGCCGAAGCGGATGACGCCGAGCACCCAGGTCGTACGGCCGATGCCAGTGAGCGTCCGGGTGGTATCCACGTTGACATCCACCTGTACCGGCGCGATGTCGAGGACGAGCGAGCCCTCGGCGAGCTTGACGGATTGCTCGAGGTGGGTGCATCCAGTTGTTGCAGCCACCACGGCGGCGAAAAAGGCCAGTCGTAGTGTATTCATCAGGTGGCAAAGATGCGGAAAAGCACAGGCCGACTGGGCACCGCATCGTTGTCGAACAGCGCGACCTGCAGGTTCAGCAGGTAAAGGCCATCCTCCACATCGTGCGGCACATGGATCATTTCTGTGATCGTAGCGTGCCGCCGCGGGGCGTCGGGCACGCGCCAAAACGCCCGATGCGCCGCCAGCGCCCCGCCATCCACCTCCCGGTCCACCGAAGGCAAATCCAGCAGCAAATGCTCTACACCCGCCTCCACAAGACCCGCCGCCGCATCGGCCGCCAAATAGGGCGGATTCGTGTTCGACCAGTCCTGCCGCCCGCACGTGGGGTCGGGCGGCGCCGTGCGCAGTACGCACGCCTTGATGGCTCCGTCCGTGCCTGCGACCCGCTCCCAGGCCGCCTGCACGGCCGGACCCGAGAGCACGCGGTCTCCAGCACGGTCTTCCGTGGCCACCGTGATGACGGCCGCGAACATCAGCACGGGCGGCAGTGCCTCGGGCAGCCGTTCACAAACCAGGGTGATGTGGCCCAAACATTCGGTGTGCGTCCCGTGGCCGTGCGGATTGAAGTGGATGTTCCTGAAGTTCACGGAGGCGCCCTGTTCCACGGACCCCACCCAATCGCCCATCCGGACCGGTTCGAAGGTGGGTGGACCGACGTACCAGGCCCGGGCGCCGTCCTCGGCTTGCACCGGCACGCCCAGTTCGATGGGGGCTCCGAGGTTCGCGGTGTAGTTCCGCCGCCGCAGTTCACATGCGATTTCCATGGAGGCCAAGTTCGTTCGGGCGCCGGCGATTTGGCACAAAAAAAAGGCCACCCCGGAAGGTGGCCCTTTTCTCAAGCAAATTCTGCTCAGTTGAACAGGTAGCCGATGCGCAACGACGACTGGAACACGTTGCCCAGGGTGAAGTTGCTCAGGTGGCCGTCGTCGAAACCACCGACGATGGCAACCGGCGCATCAGCGTCCGGATCAGCAGGGTTAAAGAAGAGGTTATATGCGACCAAGTCGCTCACTTCGGTGGTGTAGTCCGTGACCTTCGTCGAAGCGAAGCCGAGACCGGCTTCCACGCCCATGTACATCGCATCCGTGAAGTAGAAATCAGCGCCAGTTACGAGACGGATTCCGAAGGTGTTCGCGCCTTGCGAAGCCGTTGCGGTCCAGGTCACGTTCTTCTCGAGCTGGCCCACGTTGTCGATGTCATTTGCGCCCCAGGATTCGGTTTCGTAGCTGGAGTTGCCAGTCATGAAGAACGCCTCGACGCCCCAGTACGGAGACAGGCGGTCTTGGCCGTCCCAGTGCATTTCGTAGCCGACGGCGAGACCGAACATGGAGTTCTTCTCGGTGTCGTGCAGCTGCGGGCTCACCGGATCCGTTTCCGACAGGTCACCTTCCTGTGCCATAACATACACGTCCGTGCTGTTGTCGAGCATCAACGACACGCGGAACGCGCGGTTGTCCTCGAGGAAGTTCCGGTACTTCAGGACCGTGCCATCGATGACACCGTTTCCGAGCGGAGTGAAGCCGAGTTCGATGTTGTGCTCATCGCCCATTTGCTTCTGCGCCTGGGCGCCGAACGAGACCAGCGACACAAGCGCCAGTGCGAAAACAATTTTTTTCATGGAGAAAAAGGTTGTGGTTTCAGATTCTGAACGGCCAAGTACGGGAAAAAACCGCCGACCTGCCGTTCTCGTCAGGCGACTTATCTGAACCCCGATTGTTGAAAACCTGTTAATAGCCTGACGGCGACTACTCCACCGTGACGCTCTTCGCCAGATTCCGCGGCTGATCCACGTTGCACCCGCGCATGACGGCAATGTGGTAGCTCAGCAGTTGTAAGGGGATGCAGGTAAGGAGTGGGACCAGTGCCGCATCGCAACGGGGAATTTCGATGACGTGGTCAGAGAGGCCCGGCACCGTGCGGTCGCCTTCTGTGACGATGGAAATGAGCCGGCCACCTCGGGCCCGCACCTCCTGGATGTTCGACACCACCTTGTCGTAGACCTCGTCGTCCGTGGCGATGAAGACAACGGGCATTTCGCTGTCAATCAGCGCAATGGGTCCATGCTTCATTTCGGCGGCGGGGTAGCCTTCGGCGTGGATGTAGCTGATTTCCTTGAGCTTGAGGGCGCCTTCGAGTGCGACGGGGAAGTTGTAGCCGCGGCCGAGATAGAGGGCGTTTGTCGCTTTGTGGAACTCCTCGGAAATGGCTTGGATGCGCAGGTCGTGGTCGAGGATGCGTTGGACCTTGTCGGGGATGCCCGAGAGTTCGGCGAGGAGGCGGAAATAGCGGTCGGAAGGGAGCGTGCCGAGGCGCTTGCCGAGGTGCAGGGCGATGAGGGTGAGGACGGCGACTTGGGCCGTGAAGGCCTTTGTCGAGGCCACGCCGATCTCGGGGCCGGCGTGGGTATAGCTGCCGCTGTGGGTTTCGCGGGCGATGCTGGAACCTACCACGTTGCAGACCCCGAAGACATGGGCTCCTTGGGATTTGGCGAGCCGCAGGGCGGCGAGTGTATCCGCCGTCTCACCGCTTTGTGAAATCGCAATCACCACGTCGGTGGGCTTCACGATGGGGTTCCGGTAGCGAAACTCGCTCGCATATTCCACTTCGACGGGAATGCGCGTGAACTCCTCGAGCAGGTATTCGGCCACCAGACCGGCGTGCCAACTCGTTCCACACCCGATGATCAGGATGCGCTCGGCAGCAGACCAACGTTCCCAGTGGTCGTCGATGCCCGCCATCTTGATTTCCCCGCGCTGAAGGCTCAGGCGGCCGCGGATGCTGTCTGTAATGGAGCGCGGTTGCTCGAAGATTTCCTTGAGCATGAAGTGCTCGAAGCCCCCCTTTTCCAGCGCCTCGAGTTGCAGTTCGAGGGCGTGGATTTCCGGGGTGACTAGGTCATTTGCAATGGTGCGGATAAGCAGGCCTTCGGTCCGGTGGATGCGCGCGATTTCCTCGTCCTCGAGGTAGATGACGTTCGGGGTGTACGCGACGATGGGGGTGGCGTCCGAGGCAACGTAGTAGTCGTGGTCCGGGCCTACGCCGATGACGAGCGGGCTGGACTTGCGGGCGGCGATGAGCACATCCGGCTGGGTGCGGTCCAGTACGGCGATGGCGTAGGCGCCTTGCACTTCGCTGAGGGCGATGCGGACGGCGTCGAAGATGGGTGCGCCGGTGGTGTCCTGAACTTCTTCTATGAGGTGGGCGAGGACTTCGGTGTCGGTTTCACTGAGGAAGCGGTGGCCGCGTTGGCGCAGACCTTCCTTCAGCGTCGCGTAGTTCTCGATGATGCCGTTGTGGATAACGGCGATGCGCCCGGTGCCGCAGGCGTGGGGGTGGGCGTTGACGTCGTTCGGCGGTCCGTGGGTCGCCCAACGCGTGTGCCCGATGCCGATGGTTCCGACGGGGAGTTTGCCGTCGATGTGTTCGATGAGGTCGGCGACTTTGCCCTTCTTTTTCTCGATGCGCAGGTGGGAATCGGGCTCGAGGGTCGCGATGCCCGCGCTGTCGTAGCCCCGGTATTCGAGCCGTTGCAGGCCCCCGATGAGGATGGGGTAGGCGGGCTTATCGCCCAAATATGCCACGATGCCGCACATGCCTGAAAGGTATTAACGTCAATGAGAATAGGTGAGCACCAGTTTCGTGCGCCGGTCAGACACGCCGTCTCCCTCGGGCCCGAGGATGCGCACGCCTTGCAAGCTGATGCCCGCCCGGGAGGCCACCACATGCAACCGGTCTGTACCGAGGGTGCCGTTGATCCACTGCTGCACCGTTGAGGTCAGGTTGAAACGGTAGTAGCCTGTCGCGGGATCGAGGTTGCCGTTGATGGTGATGCCGGGTGCGTTCTGGTCCGGGGTGGAAATGGGCAGTCCGTCGGCGTCCTCCATGAGCACGAACAGCTGATCCGGTGGTGGGAAGCGCGCGTTGAGTGCGGCGGAGTCCAGCGGAAGCCACAGTTCGGCCCGGTTGATCGCGCGCCCTTCGAAATCGTTCAGCGAGGCAATGTGGGGAAGGCGTATGCGCAGTTTGGCCCCAGCACCTGAAACCACCCATCCGGCATCTGCAACTTCTTCATCCTCGCCGGAATTCAGTCCCGCAAGCTCCTCCGACCACGTATGCCGAAAGAGGTTCGCCCGTCCGCTCAGCGCATTCAGGACGAAATCGTAGACGAGCGTGTCTTCGGCGTTGTGGTAGTGCAGGCGCATCCCGCTGAGGCCCCCGGTCAAATCGAACGCCGCTGCCCCTTCGGACCCCGGCATGAGGGAAACGGCAAGCCCATCGAAGTACTCCAGCCAGGCGTCGTTCGAGGCAAAAACACCCTCGGCAGCCGCGTTCATGAGCCGCTGCGCGAAGGCGGGATCAAGGCGGATGCGGAGTTCACCGGTGAGCGTGTCTTCTCCGCTCAGCAGTTCAGCCTTCGGGTCAAACCGCTGGGCAGGCTGGTCCGGGTGGACGAGGTTCTGTCCGGTGGTGGCGAAGATTCGGTTCGAGTAATACGTCGAATCGATGCGCACGGGCTCGGCGAGTTCGCGGACATCGAAGCGAACGGGAGCTTGCCTACCGAACAGCGTACCGGTGTAGCGCAGCCGGAGGTAAAGGCTGTCTGGCACAGCCCCTGCCCCGAAGTCGATATCCGGGGCGGAGAGGCGCAGCTGGCAAGCAAACGAGGCGGTATGCCATCCGGTGCCCGGCAGGTACATGTTTCCGAGGACCGAGGAGCTGAGGTTGCCGGTGGCCAAACTGTCTTCGCGCACCGTCGAGAATCCGACGGTCGTGGTATCGGTCTGGTACAGCGCGAGGAGGTCGTCCTCCGTTTGGAGGTCGCGGCCCAGGTCTGTTTCAGGTTTTTTGCATCCCGTACCCCACAGGGCCGCACCTCCGACCACCACATAGACTGCCGCGCGGAGGCGGACGGACACCTTCAGCATGCCGCGAAGTTCCGTTATTCCGCGACAGCCTCAGTCTTTCCCTCGAGAATCTGCTCGTAATACGCGTTAATTTCCCCTACGTAGCCATCCTCTCCGGGGAATTTCAGCACAGGAACGGTGGCAGAGGCGATTCCTGCCTGGGTTGCCGGGCTGAGGTTCTCGGACCCGATCACAATTCCGTCGGAATGCGCTATTGCGAGGGCATTGAGTGCTTCGAACGTGGGCTCTGCAAGTCCAGCAACATGTGCGGGAACGATACCATCCATCACCATTTTCTCTGCCATCCGGGGATCGAGAGAGCCTTCGAACCCTTCATTGAAGATGCTGCAGACAACCTTGCTCTCTGCGAAATAGGGGTCCTTCCGGTAGATGTCCTTCAAATACACAGGAAGAATTTGGGTCATCCATCCGCTGCAGTGGATGATGTCCGGAGCCCATCCGAGCTTTTTGACCGTTTCGAGGACACCGCGCACGAAAAAGATGCTCCGCTCATCGTTGTCTTGGAAGAAGGTGCCATCGGCATCTTCAAAGACCGATTTGCGCTTAAAATAGGCCTCGTTGTCGATGAAGTAAACCTGGATGCGGGCTGTCGGGATGGAGGCCACCTTGATAATCAGCGGGTGGTCGGTGTCGTCCACGGACAAATTCATACCGGAAAGGCGGATGACTTCGTGGAGTTGATGCCTGCGTTCGTTGATTTTGCCAAATCGGGGGGTAAACACCCGGATCTCACGCCCCTTCTCATGCACCCCCTGGGGAAGATACCGACACACGCTGCTCATCGGTGTGGCCGGGAGAAAGGGGACGATGTGCTGGGAGACGTACAGGATCCTTGCTTTACTCATGGCCGCTTCTTTACAGAACGTGCGAAAACAGAGCAAAAGTACGGAATTTGGCGCAAAGTTCCAAGCCAGCACCCGCGGATTAACCCGAATTTACAGGCATTTCATGGATAAAGTCAAGGGAAAGAGCGAGCTATCTCGGTTGTTGGTCGGAAGAATTGAGAAATCCGGTCCGAACAGCAGTGTCGGCTTCGTTCCGACGATGGGTGCGTTGCACGCGGGCCATGCTGTGCTGATGGAGACGGCCCGCCGTGAATGCGATATTGTGGTCGTAAGCGTGTTCGTCAATCCCACGCAATTCAACGACTCACGTGACCTCGAGCTGTACCCCCGCACCCCCGAGGCGGATGCGGAACGGGTGGCAGCAACCGGTGCGGATATTCTGTGGATGCCAGACGTGGACGACGTATACGGTGGTTCCGTGTCGAAGGTGCCCGTGGATGTGGGCCCGGCCACGTCCGTGCTGGAGGCAGCGCGGCGTCCGGGACACTTCGACGGGGTTGTAGCGGTTGTGGAGAGGTTGCTCGAAGCCGTTCGGCCTGACCGGTTGTATTTGGGGGAGAAGGACCTGCAGCAGGTTGCCGTGTTGCGGGCTTGGGCGCGGCAGGCCCATCCGCATGTGGAGATTCGGGTGTGTCCGACCGAGCGGGAACCGGACGGGCTGGCCCGCAGCTCGAGGAACCTTCGCCTCTCAGCGGCGGATCGTCAGGTCGCCTTGCACCTGTCGCGTGTGGTGATGGGATGTGCAAAGCAGGTGGCTGAGGGCGGGACTGTTGATGCGGCGATTGCTGAGGGACGTGCTCAGCTTCAGGGGGTTGACGGACTGGAGTTAGAGTACTTGGAGGCTGTACATGCAGATACCTTTTTGCCTGCGAAGGGGAGGGGCGATGCACCTGTTTACGCGGTGGTGGCTGCTTGGGTGGGCGGGGTGCGTTTGATCGATGCGATGCGTTTGGCCTGATTCTTTCACACTTTTTTCACAATCGCGCAAGTAGCTGTTAAACAGAGGCTTGCTTCCGTTCCTGGCGATGCAGTCGAGCAAAGCGTGTCCGCGGAACGCACTTTCGTTGCACCTTGCGCCAAATTTTTTCCGCCATGGGCAAGTTCGGAATCACGGAAATTTTGGTCATCGCCTTCGTGGTATTGCTGCTTTTCGGCGGACGTAAAATCCCAGAATTGATGCGGGGTCTGGGCCAAGGCGTGAAGGAGTTCAAGAACGCATCGAACGGCGATAGCGCTGCGCCGAAGCGGGAAAACGAAACCAAAGGAGAATGAGGAAGGCAGCAATCCTGTTGGCGGCGTGCGTCGCTTGGGCCGGGGATGCCGGGGCCACAGCCCCTGCAGACTCTAGTGCAACCGCAGACTCGCTCGTCCTGCCTTGGGATGCTGCATGGTACACTTGGTGCGCTGCATCAGATCGATTGGATTCTTCGGTTTGGAACATCCGCGACCTCTCCCCCGGTGAGATTCCTCCGGTAGACGAAGCCGCAGTGCGTCGCCGCATGGCCGAGCTCGACGCGCGCTCGCCTATGGAAATGACATGGAATCCTGTGGTGCACAGCCGGATTGCCTACTTCGCGGAACGCCGCAGGAGGCACATTGCTGACATGACAGGGCGATCTGCCCAGTACTTTCCGTTGTTCGAAGAGGCCCTCGACCGCTACGGTCTGCCGCTCGAGCTCAAGTATCTCCCCATCGTAGAAAGCGCACTGAACCCGAATGCCGTTTCGCCCGCAGGAGCCCAAGGTCTATGGCAATTCATGTATGGCACGGCGCGCTTGCAGGGCCTGCGCATCGACAGCTACATCGACGAGCGCCGGGATCCAGAGGCGAGCACAGACGCGGCCTGCCGCTACCTCAAGCAGCTGTTTGAGATGTACGGCGACTGGCACCTCGCACTTTCGGCCTACAATGCTGGACCGGGCAATGTGAACAAGGCACTTCGCCGAAACGGGGGCAAGGGAAACTACTGGGATATTCGGCCGTTCCTCCCCGGTGAGACGCAAGGCTATGTTCCGGCCTTCCTTGCCGTTGTGTATATGATGGAGTCGTATGACGCCCATGGGATTACACCATCGAAGCCGGCCCTTGCCCACGCACTCATCGATACGGTGCACGTCTCCGCTCAGGTGGATTTGCGCCGTATTGCCCGGGGCATCGGCATGCCGGAGGAAGAAATTCTAGCCCTGAATCCCATGTATCGCCTCGGGGTGGTTCCCGGCGGACTAGATGGCTGGCCGGTGAGGTTGCCGCTGGCGTTGGTTCCGCGCTACATCGCTCAAGAATCGACCTGGCTAGCCCCAGAACCGGTCCTAGAAACTCTCGCTGTGGCGACTCCACTCCCAGCACCGAAGCCGGCCGCTTCAAAGCCCTCGGCCATCGTGTACAAAGTAAAACCCGGGGACATGCTCGGGAGCATCGCCCGGAAACACGGGGTTACCGTGGCGCAGCTGACCAAATGGAATGGCTTGAAAGGCACGACCATCCGTCCGGGCCAAAAGCTGACCATCCATGTGGCTCGCGGCAACTGACTGCCGTACGTTTTTTGTGTGGGTTGCCCTGCTGTGGGCACTTGTCGGCTGCGACGAGGGCGCTGGAAAAGGCGTTTCGTTGCCGGGCAAAGTGGGTCCTTCGGGCGAGTTGGTCGTGGTATGCAGTTCCACAGAATGGAACGGCCCCATCGGCAAGCGTGTCCGCGAAATCTTCGAGCGACCCTTTCCACTTCTGCCGCAGCTCGAGCCTTCGTTCGATATCCAACAGCTTGACCGGGAGGCCTTTGACCGCTTTTGGAAGCCCCATCGCAACGTGGTGGTGATCGATGTAGCCGACCGCGTCGACACCCAAACTCCTTCGGTAGTTATCTACCGGGACAAGTACGCAAACGGACAGCTCTACGTCCACGCAAAAGCCCGTTCCGAAGAGGAGTTGGCTGCAGCGCTTGCGGGCCGGGCGGAGGAGTTGGCGAGCCTCTTTGCGGCGGAAGAGGTAGAACGTTACCGCAAGCTTATTCAGTTGGATGAAAACGAGGTGGCCCGGCGGGAGATCGGCGAGCTGCTGGGCATCGGCCTCACGCTGCCACGCGACAGCCGTATCGTGAAGACGGGGAAGGACTTCGTTTGGGTCGACCGCCAAATGACGCGGCTGAAAGGCGGCGACAACCACGATGTTCAGCAAGGCTGGCTCATCACCACCGAGCCATACACGTCCGATCAGCAGTTTCTGCTGCCCCACAGGCTCCACGTGCGCGATTCGCTGCTCGCCCGCTATGTCCCGGGCCCGACCGATGGTTCCTACATGACGACGGAGATGCGGTCCGTCCCACGGCTGGAGGAACTCGCATTCAAGGGCCAGTATGCCGCAGAAATCCGCGGGCTGTGGCGCATGGAGAACGACTACATGGGCGGCCCGTTCTGCAGTTTGACGGTGTACGACTCCACCCGGGCTCGCTTGGTCACGGTGGAAGGCTATGCCTACGCGCCGTACTTCGATAAGCGGGAGTATGTGCGCCAAATCGAGGCGGTGGTCCGTTCGCTCGAGTTCCTTCCATGAATCGTCTCGGCCTGCTGCTGCTGGCGGCACTGGCGGGCTGTGCCCCGAAGCCCTGGACCGGATCGTCCTCCGTGCGGGCCCTGCAGGCCATCGGCACGCGCGAGGCGTGGTTCGGCGGGTCGCAGGGGGTGTGGGGGGTGTCCCGCGACGGAGGCCGTTCGTGGCAAGTCGATAGCTTGCGGGCAGACGATGGATCGCGGCCTGAATTCCGCTCCATTGCCGTGACCGATGAAGCCGTTCACTTGCTGGCAGTGGGCGCTCCGGCCCGGCTGTTCCGCTCGACGGACCGCGGCGAGACCTGGCAGGTGGTGTACTACGAGGATGCCGAGGGCGTGTTTTACGATGCGATGCGGTTTTGGGACGCACGCGAGGGGATGGCCTGGGGAGACCCGGTGGGCGGGTGCATGTCGGTGGCCATCACCCGCGACGGCGGCCGAACATGGACAAAGCTTCCATGCGACCAGCTCCCCCCCGCCCGGCCCGGTGAGGCCGCTTTCGCAGCGAGCAACGGCAACATCGCGGTGCGCGGCGATTCCGCCTGGTGCGCCTCCACGGCGCGGGTGTGGATTACCGGTGACCGCGGCCGCACGTGGAAGGTGGTCGATACGCCGATCGCCTCCGCAGCGCCGATGCAAGGACTCTTTGCCTTAGCGATGTGGGACGGAGGGGGGGTCGGGGTGGGAGGCGATTGGGAGCATCCAGAGGACGCCGCTGCGAGCAAAGTAGGCACGGTCGATGGCGGGCACACGTGGCACCCCATCACCCCGGGCGTCGGACCCGGTTACCGGGACGGGGTCCGTGCCGTCCCGGGTACGTCCGGTCCTGAGCTTTGGAGCGTCTCCGCCCGGGAGATTTCGAGGTCCCCCGACGGAGGCGCCACCTGGCACGCAGCACCCCTTCCGGTCCCGGGCGCCTTCACCGTGGACTTCAGTACGGACGGCCGACGGATGTGGCTGGCCGGCAAGGGGTTCGTGGTCGGCCTGCGCCGCCCGCGGTAACGTGTTGTGGCCTATTTTCGCCGCATGAACGCAACGCCTATTTCCGACGGCCAGTACGTCGAGGTGACCTACATCCTCCGCGAGGAGGGCCCCCAAGGTGAAGAACTCGAAGTCTGCGGTGCAGATGATCCGTTCGGATTTGTCGTCGGCAACGACGAGGTGTTGCCGGCTTTCGAGGCCGTGATGCGCGGGCTCAAGCAGGGTGACACGTTTACCTTCCGGCTGACCGTCGACGAGGCCTATGGTCCGGAAGACGAGGAGGCGTTCGTGGAGTTGCCCAAATCCGCCTTCCTCGTGGACGGTGAACTCGACGAGTCGGTCTTTGCCGAGGGCGAGGTCGTTCCCATGGAAACCGAGGACGGCGAAGAAGTCCTGGGCATCGTAACGGAGGTGCGCCTGAACAGCGTGGTGGTGGATTTCAACCACCCCTTTGCAGGTCTCGATTTGCATTTCGAGGGCAAGGTGGTGCGCGTCGGCGAGGCGCCTCCCTCCCTGAACTGATTCAGAAACGGCTCGATTTGAGTGGATTTGACATGCCGGTAACGGCGTGTTCATGCGCGGCATGCATCTTGCCGCACCTTGCAATCGTCCAAGCCACCTCCTACTGCGGTTGTATTTGATCTTGTCGGTGCTGTCTTAGGCGGCTCCGAGGCTGTCGCGCGTGCATGGACGGCAGCGTTCCGAACAGCGGGAATAGCAATCGATTTGGAGGCTGTGGATGATATCCTCGGGCTCGGAGACGCGGCAGGAGCGTGTCACATCCTGTGTCTGCACAAGCACCAGTCTAGTCCCGCGCCGGAAGATGTGGCGGGCGTCTGCAGTGTCTTCCGGCGGGAGCTTGTTCGGTTGTGTCGACACCGATCAGACCAGCTCCGCACGCCGGGTTGGTCGAATGTCGTCCGGACACTTGGCGCCCAGGGGATTCCGGTTGCCATCGCTACCCATCTCGACCGAGGGACCGCCCTCGAGCTCGTTGCCTGCTGCCTGCCCACGTTGACGGTTCCGGTGGTGAGCATGTCCGATGCAGAGGATGCCCAAGGTGTGGCCGGGCCGGTACATGCTGCGTTGCGGCAGATAGGTGTGACGGGGTCCACGGCGAACGCGGTTTGGGTGTCCGATAGTCCGGCAGTGCTTTCGAGGTATCCTGAAGTCCGGGGATGGGGACTCGATTCCGGCTGGGTTCCGGCGGACGCTACCGAACGCTGGGGCTTCACGGAGCGGGTGCTTGAAGACCTCGATGAATTGCTCGATGTGCTTTCCCTGCGGGCGCGCAGGGTCGAGATGGAATAGCCCCCTACCTTCGGGCCATGGGCCGAACGGAAATACAGGACCTCGGTGAGTTTGGGCTGATCCGCCGGGTGACGGCGGACATGCCACGCCGCCAACCCTCGACACTGCTGGGCGTGGGCGACGATGGCGCGGTACTCGATGCCGGAAACCGCCGCGTCGTGGTGAGCACGGACATGCTGTGCGAGGGCGTGCACTTCGATGTGTCGTACGTGCCGTTGAAGCATTTGGGCTACAAAGCAGTGGTCGTCAACCTCTCGGACATCTGCGCCATGAACGCCCTTCCGACCCAAATCACGGTCGCGCTGGCGGTGTCGAACCGCTTCTCAGTGGAGGCGGTAGACGAGCTGTACAGCGGGATCCGGCGGGCGTGCGAGGTCTACGGCGTGGACCTGGTGGGCGGTGACACGACGGCGAGCATGTCGGGCCTGGTGCTGTGCATCACGGCCATCGGACTGGGGGAGCGGGATGCGCTCGTCACGCGCTCAGGAGCGCGGCCAAACGACTTGCTCGTGGTCTCCGGCGACCTCGGCGGAGCCTACATGGGCTTGCAGGTGCTTGAGCGGGAAAAGGCGGTGGTGCAGGCGGCCCCGGGGGCTACCATGGACCTCGAAGCCCACGCCCTCATCCTCGAGCGCCAGCTCAAACCGGAAGCCCGTGTCGACGTGGTGCGTGAACTCGCCGAGCTAGGCTGCAGGCCCACGTCGATGATCGATGTGTCGGACGGGTTGGCCTCGGAGATCCTGCATTTGGCCGCAGCCAGCGGCTGCGGAGTCAACCTGTACGAGGACACCTTGCCCATCGACCCGCACACGTACGAGACGGCGCGGGCGTTCGACCTCGACCCGACCCTGTGCGTGCTCAGCGGCGGCGAGGACTACGAATTGCTGTTCACGGTGGCGCAGGAGGACTACGAAAAGGTTCGTAACCACCCGAAGCTCAGCATCATAGGACACATGACAGCGGATCCTACGGCCTGCACGTTGATCACGCGGAATGGCCTCCATGTCCCGCTGACCGCCCAAGGGTGGGACGCCCTGCGCCCGCGCTAAGCCATGTGCGGATTTGCGGCCATCTTCGGTCTGGAGTCCCTCGGCGGGCCGGAAGGGGCGCGGCCCCGCGTGGAGACCATGCTGGCGGCCATGGCGCACCGGGGGCCAGACGGTTCAGGGGTGCAGTCGGTCGGCGCGATGGCGGTGCTCGGCCACCGGCGACTGAGCATCATTGACCGTTCCGATGCGGCGGCCCAACCGTTCTGCGACCCGCTTTCTGGGGATTGTCTCGTGTTCACGGGGGAGGTGTACAACTACCGCGAGCTCCGGGTGGAGCTCGAAGCGGACTGGGTGTTCCGGAGCGCAAGCGACACCGAGGTGGTGCTGGCGGCGTTACGGAAGTGGGGGACGGATGCGCTGCACCGGTTCAACGGCATGTGGGGGTTTGCGTGGTGGCAGGAGGCGACGCGCACGCTTTGGGTCGTCCGGGACCGGTTCGGCGAAAAGCCGGTGGTGTGGGCAGAAGCCGGGTCAGCGGTGGTGGTCGCCAGCGAGGTGCGTGCGGTGCTCGCCTCGGGACTCGTGGAGCGCAGGCTGGATTCCGCGGGGGTCGCGGATTTCCTTCGTTACGGCACGGTGCACGCCCCAGGCACACTGGTTGCCGGAGTGCAGGTGCTGGAGCCGGGCCACCTGCTGCGCATCACGGACGGGGGCGTGGAGGAGTGGGGCTGGTGGGACACAGCGCGTGCGGTACGTGACCACGCTGCACCGGCGGACGTAGCCGAGCTGCACCACCGCATCCGCACGGTGTTTTCAGATGCGGTGCGTCTGCGGACGCGTGCGGATGTGCCGGTGGGAGCGTTTTTATCCGGAGGCATCGATTCGGCCGCCGTCGTAGGGGCGATGGCCACCGTAGGTCCGGTGTCGACCTTCACGGTGGCGTTAGACGGACAGCCGATGGACGAAGCGGAAGCCGCCGCTGCGACGGCACGCCACTTCGGCACAGACCACCACGAACTGCGGCTCGATGCGGTGGCGGTGCGGGAAGGCGTGCCCCAAGCGGTGGCGGCGCTGGACCGCATCACAGGCGATGGCCTGAACACCTATGCGGTGGCCGGTGCGGCGCGGCGGGCGGGCATCACGGTGGCGCTGAGCGGACTCGGCGGGGACGAGCTGTTCGCGGGTTATCCGGTCTTTCTCCGGTCGCACGTGCTGCTGCAACGGCGGTGGATCGGCTCCTTTCCGAAAGGCCTGCGCGGCATGGTCGGCGACCTGTACAGCGCGTGGCGGCCGGAGCCGAGCGCTCGGAAGCAGGCGGAGGTGCTGGCGGGCGACTACTTCGATCTCGAACACACGTATCCGGTGTCGCGGGCAATGTTCCTGGAGCGTGAGGTGAGGCGGCTGTTTCCGGCGGCTTCGCGCCGGCCCAACCGGGTACACAGCTGGCTCCTCGAGGCGCTGCATCCGTCCGGTCCGGGCTTCGCCCTGCCGTTCTTGTCGAAGGTCAGCTTGGCGGAATTGCGCACGTACTGCAGCGACGTCCTGCTCGCCGATGCCGATGCGGTGGGGTTAGCGCAGGGCCTGGAGATCCGCGCGCCGTTTCTCGATGTGCGGCTGGTGACCGAGGCACTCGCCGCCCCGGATACCGCGACATGGCCGGTTCCGCCGAAGCGGTTGCTGGTGGAAGCGCTCGGTGACGGCCTGCCTCCCGGTGTGGCCGGGCGGCCCAAACAGGGATTCCGCCTTCCCCTTTCCGACTGGATGCGCGGTCCCCTGAACGACTACTGCGCAGCGGGCATCGCTGCTGCCGCAGGTCTGCCCGGACTTTCCCGGACCCACGTGGAGCAGGTGTGGACCACCTTCCTCGGCGGCAGCCCCCGCTGGAATGCCGAGCGGGTGTGGCTGCTCGTGGTGCTGGGGCACTACACGGAGCGCCATGGCCTCCGCTGACCGCCGTCGCGTCCTGCTGGCGGTGGACTGGTACCCGCCGGCTTTCCGGGCCGGGGGGCCGGTCCGGAGTGTGGCGCAGTTGGCCGCGGCGCTGGCGCTGGAGGCGGAGGTCTTCGTCGTGACTGGGACCCACGACCTCGGGAGTGCGGAGCCGCTGCCGGCCGTGGCCGGCGTTTGGCAGGTGGAGGACGGGGTGCGGGTGCTTCGGCTGCCCCTCGGCGACCGGTCGGCGGCCCGCTGGACGGCGGTGCTCGAGGAGGTGCGCCCCCACGTCCTCCACCTGAACAGCCTCTTTTCCATCGACTTCACCCTCGCCCCCCTCCGGGCCTCCCGGAAATGGGCCGGCCTCCGGCGCATCCTCGCCCCCCGCGGCATGCTCGCTCCAGGCGCCCTCGCCATCAGGCCTCTGAAAAAACGGCTCTTCCTGGCCTGGGCCCGGCGCTCCCCCCGGTTCAGCGGCCTGCTGTGGCACGCCACGTCGGAGCAGGAAGCCCGGGACATCCGCCGCCGCTTCCCCGCCGCCCCCACCGCCATCGCCCCGAACCTCGCCGGCCCCGCCCGCCCCTGCACGCGGCGGCACAGCGGCGGCCCGTGGCGCGTCGTGAGCCTCGGCCGGGTCCACCCCGTGAAACACCTGGACTTCGCGCTCGACGTCCTTGCCCGCGCCGGATGCCCGGTGCAGTGGGACATCGTGGGTCCGTGGGAAGACCGGGCCTACATGGAACGGCTGCGCGCCGCTGCGGAAGCGGTGCCGCACCTGACCGTGCAGTGGCACGGCGGCCTGCCGCCTGAGCGGGTGGAGGCCGTGTTGCGTGAGGCGCACTTCCTGGTGATGCCGAGCTTGACGGAGAACTTCGGCCATGCCGTGGTCGAGGCGTGGGCGGCGGGCTGTCCGGTGTGGGTAAGCGACCGGACGCCGTGGCGGGGGCTGCACGAGGCGGGTGTGGGCGAGGTGCTGCCGCTGGAGAAGGAGGTGTGGGTTGCGGCCGTGCAGCGGTGGCTCGGGGCGGGGACGGCAGAGTGGGAAGCGGCGTCGGCGCGGTGCGTGCAGTACCGGGCGGGGCTCGATGAGCGCAGCGGCGCGGCGGCGGCGACACGGCGTATCTTCTCGGCATGAAGCAACGGGTGACGGACCTGTTCGGCACCGAGGTGCCGGTGGTGCAGGCGGGCATGATTTGGTGCAGCGGGTGGGAACTCGCTGCGGCGGTGTCGGAAGCGGGCGGCCTGGGCCTGATCGGCGCAGGATCGATGTACCCGGAAGTGCTCCGCACGCACATCAAAAAAGCCCAAGCGGCCACCGACAGGCCGTTCGGCGTCAACCTGCCGCTGCTGTATCCCGACATCGAGGCGCACGTGGCGAGCATCGTGGAACTCGGTGTGCGCGTGGTGTTTACGAGCGCGGGCAACCCGAAGACCTGGACCGGGCACCTGCAGGCGCACGGCATCCGCGTGGTGCACGTGGTCAGCAGCGTGAAGTTCGCGCTCAAGGCAGAAGACGCCGGCGTGGACGCGGTGGTGGCAGAAGGGTTTGAGGCCGGCGGACACAACGGGCGGGAGGAAACGACCACGCTGTGCTTAGTACCGGCGGTGGCGGACGCCTGCGCCATTCCCGTTCTGGCCGCGGGGGGCATCCACGACGGCCGTTCGACCCTGGCGGCGTTCGCGCTCGGCGCCGAGGGCGTCCAAATCGGCAGCCGCTTCGTCGCCACCGCAGAATCGTCCGCCCACCCCGCCTTCAAAGCGCGGGTCATCGGCGCGCAGGAAGGCGACACCGCTCTGGGATTGAAGCAGTTGACTCCGGTTCGCCTCCTGCACAACCCGTTCGCAGCCGCGGTCCGCGCCGCCGAAGCCCGCGGGGCCTCTCCGGAGGAGCTCGCCGCCCTGCTCGGACGCGGCCGGGCGAAGCGAGGCATGTTCGAGGGCGACCTCGAGGAGGGCGAGCTGGAAATCGGCCAAGTCAGTGCCCTGCTCGACGGCTTACCGACCGCCGGCGAGGTCGTGCGCACTCTCGTGTCCGACTACCGCCGGCTGACGGCGGGCATGCAGGACCCCCACTTCACGTGGTAGGCGGCGCATCGAAAAACGCACGCACAGCCCGGGCCACGTGGGCCGGCACGGCTGCCTCGAGCGCCGCGACCGGTGCCGCCCGGATGGCATCCACAGACGGAAAGGCGGTCAGCAGCCGCATGCGCATGGCGGGC
Organism: Flavobacteriales bacterium; assembly: GCA_049454255.1. Lineage (GTDB taxonomy): Bacteria > Bacteroidota > Bacteroidia > Flavobacteriales_D > Sanyastnellaceae > CAMCYM01. Next base: position 7,617 of record JBMTYE010000001.1, on the reverse strand, counting down.
CCCACGCCGGGGATGCCGTCGAGTTCAGACCGCAGGGCGGCTTTGCTCCGCTGGCCGCGGTGGTGCCCAAGCGAAAACCGGTGGGCCTCGTTGCGCAGGTGCTGGATGAGGCGCAGGGTGAGCGACCGCTTGTCGAGGTGGAGCGGGACGGGGTCTTCGGGGAAGTAGAGTTCTTCGAGGCGTTTGGCGATGCCGATGAGGGCGATGCGGCCGCGAAGACCCAGGGCGTCGAGGGCGGCTGCGGCGTGGGAGAGTTGGCCTTTGCCGCCGTCCACCACGATGAGCTGCGGCAGATCCGCACCTTCCGCGACGAGGCGGCTGTACCGCCGGGTGATGACTTCGGTCATGGACGCGAAGTCGTCCGGGCCCTGCACGGTGCGGATGGTGAAGGTGCGGTAGTCGGACTTCGACGGCTTGCCGTTGCGGAAGACCACACAGGCCGAGGCCGGCGAGGTGCCGTGGAGGTTTGAGTTGTCGAAGCACTCGATGTGGCGCGGCAACTCGGTCAGCCGCAATTCGTCGCGGACGGTGGTCAGGAGCGCCTCGGTGGCGGCTTCGGGATCTGTCTGCTCGAGTTGCTTCATGCGGTCGCGGAGGGCGGCCGTGGCGTTGCGCGTGCTGAGGTCGACGAGGCGTTTTTTGTCGCCGCGCTGGGGCACCGTGAACGTGACACCGGACAAGGCGATGTCCACAGGGACGGCGGTGAACACGGTCCGGGAGGTGCTGCCGAAGCGGTCGCGGATGAGCGGGATGGCGGCTTCGAGGACCTGCCGTTCGTCTTCGTCGAGCCGCGCGCGGACCTCCGTGGTGTGGCCTTGGACGATGCTGCCGTTGCGGATGCGCAGGAAGTTGACCAAGCTCACGCGCGCATCGCGGGCCACGGTGAACACGTCGACGTCGTCGATGCTCGGGTGGACGATGGTGTTCTTTGCGAGGAACGAACGGACCGCCTCCAAGCGCCGCTGGATTCGGGCGGCCTCTTCGAAGCGGAGTTCGTCGGCTGCGGTCCGCATTTGGCCTTCGAGCAGGCGCATGACGGCGGCCATATCTCCCTGCAAAATGCTGCGGATCGCCCGGATGCTCGCGTCGTACGCGGCTTCCGACTGCAGGCCTGCGCAGGGGCCCAAACAATTTCCGATGTGGAACTCCAGGCACACCCGCCACTTTCCCGCCGCGATCCCCGCGTCGTTCAGCGGCAACGCGCACGTCCGGATCGGATACAGCGTGCGGCACAGTTCGAGGACGGTGTGCATCGACTTCGCGCTGGGATACGGCCCGAAGTACTCGCTGCCGTCGCGCACCACCCGCCGCGTCGGGAAGACCCGCGGAAACGGCTCGCGCTTCAGGACGATGAACGGGTAGGTCTTGTCGTCCTTTAACAGGATGTTGTACAGCGGCTTATGCTCCTTGATCAGGCTGTTTTCCAGCAGCAGCGCATCGCCCTCGGTCGGGGTCACGATCCACCGGATGTCCGCAATCTTTGCCACGAGCAGCCGCGTCTTGCCCACGCTACGCCCTGTGAAATAGCTGGTTACGCGCTTGCGCAGGTCCTTCGCCTTGCCCACATAGAGGAGCCTACCCGCGGCGTCGTAATGCTGGTAAATCCCCGGCTCGTGAGGCAGCCGCTCGAGCAGGGCTTGCAGGTGGGGAGTCCGTTCCATGCCGCGGGCCAAATGTCGCGCACAACGGCCCTCCCGTTACCTTCGGCCTATGGAACTCGTCACCGGCGCCACCGGACTCGTGGGCATGCACCTCGTCGCCGACCTCCTCCAGGCGGGCCGACCGGTGCGCGCGCTGCACCGTTCTGGCAGTGACCGCGCGCGGCTGGACGGCTTCCTCGCCCGGCGCGGTCTTTCCTCGGACGGCGTGCAGTGGGCTGAGGCGGACCTGCTCGACAGCGCCGCCCTCGAGGCTGCTCTCGCCGGCTGCGTCCGGGTGTACCACTGCGCGGCGCTCGTCTCGTTTCACCCCGCCGATGCCCGGGCGATGGACCGCGTCAACCGCGGCGGCACGGCCGAACTCGTCCACGCCATGCTCCACCTCGGCATTCCGGAGCTCGTGCACATCAGCTCCGTGGCGGCCCTCGGGCGCCGCGAGGGCGAGCCGTCGCACGAGGACTCGCCCTTCGCCGACGGCCCGGGCGTCTCGGCCTACGCCCGGTCGAAGTACGCGGCAGAACTCGAGGCGTGGCGTGGCCAAGAGGAGGGCTTGCGCGTCCTGACACTGCTGCCCACGGTCATCCTCGGCGAGGGCAACTTCGCGCGTTCCTCGGCCGAACTCGTCGCCACGGTCGACCGCGGCATGGCGTTTTATCCGATGGGAACGAACGGGTTCGTTGCAGCTCGGGATGTGGCGCGGGCGGCAGTAGTGGCGGCCGATGCGGGATGTTGGGGGGAGCGTTTCGTGGTCAACGGGGCGACGCTTCCGTACCGAGACGTGTTAACTGCGCTGGCGGAGGGTCTCGGGCGCCCGGCACCGCGCTTTCCAGTGCGGCCGTGGATGGCCGGTTCGGCTTGGCGTGCGGCCCGGGTCGGGGAGTGGCTGACAGGGCGCCGGACGCAGGTCACGCGCGAGGCGCTCGCAAACACCCACCGCCACCACGGCTATGCATCCGACCGCCTCGAATCCCGGCTCGCGGCTGCAGGTCTAGCGTGGACCTACACCCCGTGGGAAGAAGCGGTCCGGGAAGCGGTCGCCGGGTACCGGGCTCAGTTTCCGCGCTGAGCGGGCTTGACGGGCCGCAGGGTGCGGCCTGGGGTCACGGTCGGTGCGGCCGTGTCGAGGGGGGCAGGGAGGTATTGCACGCCGTTGTCGCTCCGCTCGAGGTCGTTCAGCACGTCGGTCGCGCGTGCGAGCACGTCAGGCAGTGCTTCGGGGTGGTTGAACCACCACGTGAAGCTCTCCCGGTACCGTTCCTCGCTGACGCCGGTACGCGCAAACAGGTCGGAATAGGCAGCGCTGATCCGGACGGCAGGGTCGTCTGCGCGGTACATGCCGAGCTTGCCTGCCGCTTCGATGCGTTGGGCTTCCGCATACAGCAGCGCGAACGAGTCCTTCGGCAAAATGCCTTCTGGCGGCTCGGGTGCAGAGGACCCGTCGCCGCAGCCGACGACAGTTGCCAGGAGCGTAGCGAGGCCCGCCGCGTAGAGGTGACGGAGGTTCATCGGTCGAAGAGCAGGCGTTCGCCTGTTCCGCGGTGGAGCACCTGGGTCCCGTCGTACACCTCGGTCCCGTTCACCCAGGTGGAGCGGACGCGGCTGCGGAAGCGGGTGCCGTCGAAGGGCGACCACTTGCATTTGGCCCACACCTCTTCCCCGACCACGGTCCACGGGGCATCCGGATCCACCAGCACGAGGTCTGCGCGGTAGCCCGGACGCAGGTAGCCGCGCCCCACGAGCCGGAACGCTTCGGCCACCTGGTGGGCCATCAGCCGGGGCACGTCGGTCACTTCGAGCACGCCGTCATGGACTAGTTCGAGCATGGCCACGAGCGCGTGCTCTACAAGCGGTCCTCCTGCGGGAGCGTCGAAGTAGGGCCGGCTTTTCTCTTCCCAGGTGTGGGGAGCGTGGTCGGTGGCGACGACGTCGATGCGGCCGTTGCGCAATGCGGCGCGGATGGCCGCGCGGTCTTCGGGGGACTTCACCGCAGGATTCCACTTGATGGCGTTGCCGAGCCGGGCGTAGTCAGCATCGCTGAACCAGAGGTGGTGGATGCAAGCTTCGGCGGTGATGCGCTTTTCTGCAAGGGGTGTCGTCGCGGAAAAGAGCTCGAGTTCCCGGGCTGTGGAAATGTGAAGGACGTGTAGTCGTGTGCCGAATTTCTCAGCGAGTTCTACGGCGTAGGAGGAACTGCGGTAGCACGCCTCTGCATTGCGGATTACGGGGTGCATTGCCGGCGGGATGTCGGCTCCAAATCGAGCACGAGCAGCTTCGGCTGCGGCCCGGACAGTCGGCTCGTCCTCGCAATGCACAGCGACCAGCGTCGGGGCTTCGCTGAAAATGCCTTCGAGGGCCTCGGGTTGGTCCACGAGCATATTGCCCGTGGAGGATCCCATGAACACTTTGACACCGCAGACGCGGGAAGCATCCACCCGGGCAACTTCGTCGAGGTTTGAGTTCGATGCGCCGAGGTAGAACGAGTAGTTGACGGGGCTGACCTCAGCAGCCCGAGCGTACTTTTCTTCGAGCAGGTCGCTGGTCAGGGTGTTCGGGATGGTGTTCGGCATCTCCATGAACGAGGTGATGCCTCCCGCCGCCGCTGCGGCCGATTCCGTCGTCAGGTCAGCCTTGTGGGTCAAGCCGGGTTCCCGGAAGTGGACCTGGTCGTCGATGCATCCGGGGAAGAGCCAAGCCCCCCGGCCGTCCACCACCCGATCGATCCTCAGGCCTGTGATGTCGAGTGCGGGTCCTACGGCGAGAATGTCGCTGCCCTCCACGAGCAATTCGCCCGGGGCAGCGGTTCCCTCGTTGACGAGGACGACATTTCGGAAATGGGTAACTGCCATCAATGCAGGGTTGCGGGCCGAACCTTCCGGAAGCGCATGGCGAGGACGCCGAGGAAGGCCTCGCGGAAGATGCCCATGTTCATTTTGCTTTCTCCTATTTGACGATCTATGAATCGGATAGGAACCTCCTTGATGCGGAAGCCCAGCTGGCGCGCTGCGTACTTCATTTCGATTTGGAAGGCGTAGCCGATAAACCGAATGCGGTCCAAATCAATCGTACGCAGCACTTCCGCGCGGTAGCACTTGAACCCCGCCGTGGCATCGCGCACTCCGAGCCAAAGCACGGCGTTCACGTACACGGACGCACACGAACTCATGAGCAACCGGTCCCAAGGCCAGTTCTCGACACTGCCGCCGCGGGTGTACCGCGAACCTACCGCGACGTCCGCACCCCCTTCCGCACAAGCGCTCCGCAGCCGCTCGAGATCGTTCGGGTTGTGCGAGAAGTCGCAGTCCATTTCGAAGAGGTAGTCGTAGTTGTGGGCCAGGCCCCAACGAAATCCGGCGATGTAGGCGGTCCCGAGTCCCTGCTTTCCGCTGCGCTCGAGGAGGTGGATACGGCCGGGGTGGCGACCGGCGACCGTACGCACGATGTCCGCGGTGCCGTCCGGAGAACCGTCATCAACGATGAGCACGTGGGCTCCCCACGGCAGCGACATCACCGTTTCGAGCATGCGTTCGACGTTGCCCCTTTCGTTGTAGGTGGGGATGATGACGAGGGAGTCGGATGCAGCCATGGTGGTGGTGTTACGCATTCATGCGGAGGAAGTTCACCTCCTCTTCACTCAGGTGGCGGAAGTGGCCGCGGGGAAGGTCTTTTTTCGTGAGGTGGGCAAAGCGGACCCTGTCAAGTTTTGCCACTTTGTAGCCGAAGTGCTCGAAGATGCGGCGCACGATGCGGTTGCGTCCGGAATGGAGTTCGATGCCGACTTCGTGGGGATCGTTCCCAGCGAAGCTGATTTGGTCGGCCTTGACGAAGCCATCGTCAAGTACGAATCCCTGCTGGATTTCGTCGAGGTGGTGCTGCTGGACCTTTTCTGCGAGCGTGACATGGTATAGCTTCCGCACTCCGTTGCGCGGGTGGGTCAGCCGGTCTGCGAGGTCGCCGTCGTTTGTGAACAGGAGCAGACCGGTGGTGTCTCGGTCCAAACGGCCTACGGGTACTAACCGCTCTTTGCACGCATTTTTCACCAGTTCCATCACCGTACGCCGGCCTTGGGGGTCGTCGAGGGTGGTGATAAACCCGCGGGGCTTGTTGAGCAGAACGTAGCGTTTGGCTTCGGGACGGATTCGGTCCGTGCCGACCTGCACGTGGTCCGAAGGCAACACCGTGCGCCCGAGTTCGGTTACCACCTCGCCGTTCACCGTGACCACCCCTGAGGTGATGAGCACATCGGCTTCGCGCCGCGAACAGATGCCGGCGTGGGCGATGTAGCGGTTCAGCCGCATGGGCCCGTTCGGATCCGAAGCCACCGGGGGCTTGCGGGGTTTTGCGGGTTTCCGGCGTGGCGCCCCGGGTTTGCCCGTGGGCTTCACGCCAAACGTGCCGCCAGACTTGCCGCCGGACTTGCCGCTGGGCTTCGCTCCAAGTTTGCTTCCGGGTTTGCTTCCGGGTTTGTCGGCGGGAGCGGGGCGCCCGCGGTCGGACCGGGAAGGGGTGGGCTTTTTCATTGTGGGGTAAAGATAGCCGGTGAAAAGGGAGTGGGCGCCGGGCCGAGGACATCGCGGTAATGGCGCACTTCAAAGGCCTGGGGCACACCGGAAATCCAAATGAAATCAAAGCGGGCCGCCGCCGGAACGCCGGGATGCTGCCGCAAGAAGGCCTCGCCTGCGCGCAGCCACCGGGCTTGCTTGCGCACATCGACTGAGGCCCAACACGGTTCCGGATCAGCGGCCGCCCTAACCTTCACTTCAACGAAGACGGTCCATGCGCCATCGACTGCGACGACATCGATTTCGCACCGGCCGAATCGCCAGTTTTGGGCCACGATGCGCATGCCCTTGTGCGCGAGCGCCGCCGCTGCACAGCGCTCGCCCCAAGCTCCCCGTTCACGCCTATCCATGCCGGAAGCTCGTGGCTCCCGAATCACGCCTGCAGAAAACGTTGCAAACGCGGCCTGTTGCTTTGCAGCCGTTCAGCGCAACACGAATTCGCCGGAACCGATGCGCTGGTCGCCGTCAAGGATATACGCCTTGTACGTGCCCGGATTCAGTGCCGCTGACGGGGTGTAGAAGATGCAGGCGTCGAGGCGTTGGTTCGCATAATCGATGCCGCGGCTCGCGCTCACCTGCTCACCCCCGGGCGTGCTTCCGGACGACCCGTTGCCGGGGGGCAAGATGCGTCCCCCTGGGGCAACGATTTGGAGGTACAGCTCGCGCCGCCCCGATTCTGCGATGCGGTTTTCCGTGAGCGAGAAGCACACCTTGAGCATGTCCGTCTTGCCGGCGCGATCTGTTTCCCGCTGGTGCCCCGAATCCGAGATGCGCAATCCTTGCGTGGACACGCTCGAGGCCGAAAGTACCTTGCCTGTGGTGATGATTTGCTCCATGTTTTGCTGGCGTTCCAGGAGATTTTGCTTCTCCTGTTGCACCGTTGCCACCGTGGACCGCATGGTCTCGTTTTCACCCATCAGCGCTTGGTTCAGCTGGTTGAGTGAATCGATGGTGGCCACATAGCCTTTCATGATCGAACGCAGGGTCTCGGCCTCTTTCTTCGCGGAGGAAACAGACTTTTTGCCCGACCGCACGTTGCGGATAAGCCGGTCGATTTCCTTGCGCTGTTCAGCGATTTCAGCCAGCATCACCTCGTTCTCCGTCTTCAGGGTGTCGTAGGAAAACTTGAGGTCTTCGAGTTCGGCAGTGAGTTGATCGCGCTCGTCGGTCAACACCTTCTTTTCCTCTTCGATGACCTCCACGGTTTCGTTCTGCTGCAGCAGCTGGTAGGCCAAAACAGCACACCCGACGACAAGCACGACGATGACGGAATAAAGTACCCGTGGTTGGAGATTCATGGTGTGCAAATTTGCATGAACCTTGCCAAATCTCCACCGCAAGTTCCTCGTGCACAACTGCCCATTGCAGATTGTACGTTTATCCTTTGCGCAACCCGAACA